>JBDTCU010000168.1:0-8376 GCA_039923415.1 Vulcanimicrobiaceae bacterium | reverse complement strand
AGTAGGCTTGCGCGACTGAATGGGTTGCGTAGCGCGGATACCCGTGCGCGGGCATCAGATTGGCCTTCTTGATGGGATGCCACCAGTGAAACCTGTTCGGCAAGCGCAGCATTAGCAGCGCGGCCGGCCAGGCCAGTACCGAAGGCACCCACGCTAATCCCAAGAACGGCGCGATGCAGACGGCGCTATCGACATCGTGATGCTGCGCCGCCCAAGCCGCCATCAGTCCGCCGAGCGAAAAACCGACAACACTCACATGGTCGCCTAGGCCGCGAGCGATTGCGATGCTCTCGCGAGTGACCTGCCGCAACTCGACGGCAGTCAGTCTTCCGAGTGCATCGGTGAGCCGGTCGTTGTACCCATGACGCGGCAGACGGGGCGCGAGCACGTTGTACCCGCGTGCGTGCAGTGCGCGGCCAAGCTCGATAAACTGGGTTGGGCTCGCCGAGAGGCCGTGCAGCAGCACGACCGACCGTGCCGTCCGTCTCCCGTGCAGAAAAACGATCGTTTTTCCGGCCGAACCGACCATCTCATGGTCGCGTTCGAGAAAACGGTCGATCCGCTGCGCGGTTTCGCTGTAGTACTCGGTCATAAGCAGGTTGCCAACCCGGCTGTCCTTAACTGAGAAGGGCAAGTGTTCCTAGAACGCCGGCGCTAAGCGCCCCTGCGGTCCTGAGTTCGATTCGAACCGGTAAACACACGCGGCGCGCTGGATGTTATGCAACACGTTCACGAAAACGCGCAGGCGCTGATTGCGATGGAAGATCGCTACGGCGCGCACAATTATCAACCGCTCGATCTGGTGGTCGAGCGCGCCGAAGGCGTCTGGCTCTACGACGTTGACGGCAACACATTTCTCGACTGCATAAGTGCCTACTCGGCGGTAAATCAGGGCCACTGTCACCCGAGGATTCACGCGGCGCTCGTCGAGCAGGCAAAAAAAGTGACGCTGGTCTCGCGGGCGATGCGCAATGACCGCTTGCCGCCCTTCCTGAAAAAGCTCACCGAGCTCACCGGCTTTGAGGTTGGGCTGCCGATGAACACTGGGGCGGAAGCGGTTGAAACCGCGATCAAGCTGGCACGCCGCTGGGCTTACGACGTCAAAGGCGTCCCGGAGAATACGGCCGAGATCATCGTTTTCGGTAATAATTTTCACGGTCGCACGACCAGCATTATCAGTGCAAGCTCCGAGGCCGCCTACAAGCGCGGATTCGGGCCGTTCACCCCGGGTTTTGTGTTGGTGCCGTATGGCGATTACGACGCGTTGGCCGGTGCTATCAACGACACTACCGCGGCGATCTTAATCGAGCCGATTCAGGGCGAAGGGGGCGTGATCGTACCGCCCGAGGGTTACTTGAAACGCGCCTGGGGTTTGTGCAAAGAACATCGGGTGCTCTTTATCGCCGATGAAATTCAAACCGGGTTCGCGCGAACCGGCGATATGTTCGCTTGCGATCACGACGGCATCAAGCCGGATATCCTAATAGTCGGCAAAGCGCTCGGCGGCGGGTACTATCCGGTCTCGGCCGCCCTCGCAAGAAAAACCCTGATGGATCTTTTCCAGCCTGGCGACCACGGCAGCACGTTCGGCGGGAATCCACTGGCAGCCGCGGTTGCAAGCGAAGCTCTCGATGTCATCGTGGATGAAAAGCTGGCTTCGCGCGCGCGCTACGCCGGAGCAAAAATCATGCAGAGCTTGCGCACACTCAATTCACCGCTGATCAAAGAAGTGCGAGGTCGCGGATTGCTGATCGGTGTCGAGCTTACCGTTCCGGCCCGCCGACTCTCCGAGGCGTTGCTGGCCCGCGGCGTCGCCGCTAAGGATACGCACGAGACCGTGCTTCGCCTCGCGCCGCCACTGGTGATCGACGAGCCTGCCATCGATTTCTTGCTAAAGACGTTCAGCGAAGGGCTCGCATCCGTCGGCGGTTAGAGCCCGTGGCAACTGCGCCGATGTACGTCGGGATCGATGCTACGCTTACCACATCGGCATTCGAGCCGCTCGATCGCGAGAATTGAGGAGAGGCGGCCGCGATCGATTGCTATGGCACTGCCGACGATCTGCCGATGGCGCTCAGCGGCCACAACCAATACTATGTTTGGGGAACTCACGGCCACGACGGCAGTGTCATCATTCGCGTCAACTCCGATGATGTATCCTGGTGGAAAAGGCGCTGTCGCGCGTCTCGGGTCGCCGGGATATTCGGCACCAGCCGCTTTGTCGAACCATACGAACACAACCGTCCGATCGTACTGTGCCGCGGCTTTTTAGATCGAGATCACATCGGCACTTCGAGACCGAGTTTGGCGAGCTGATCGGCTTTTATGCCGAGGTTATCGGTGATTCTCGGCGTATTTCGCCAGAGGAAAATGTAAAGGCCGCGCACGATAGCGCGGACGATATTCCTATCTCGCGCTACGATCTGCGGATCGGCCGTGTAGTAGGTGGTGCGGTTATCGTCGAGATGCAGGCCTTGGGCGGCGCAGGCCGCGACGATCGGCGCAATATTCAGTTCTTCCATAAACCCGAAGCGCGCCGTCACCCGCAACAGACGCGGGGTGAGTGTTTCAACCGTTACGCGCTGCGCTTCTGGCACAAACGGATCGGTTGCGGGGACGAATGTCAAGAGCACGACCCGCTCGTGAATGGCATGAGTGCGTGCCCAATCATGCCGTAGGGCAAACGGCACGCCTTCGGAATCTCCCGTAAGGAATACGGCGGTTCCTTCAATTTTTGCGCGATCTGCAGTTCGCACGACTTTCAGAAATTCTTCCAGCGGAATCGACTGTTCGACCAAGTTCGACGTCACGCGTCGCCGCCCGGTCCTCCATGCGGCGGCGATGAGGAAGAGCACTGCGCTAATCACAATCGGAATCCAGCCGCCGGCGGGGATTTTTGGGATGCTCCCCCCGACATAACAGAGTTCGATTAACAGAAACGGCACCGTAAGCGCGAGTGCTTTCGGGACACGCCAGCCAAACTTCTGTCGCACGACGACGTAATACGCGATTTCAGTGATCACCATGGTCACCGCGACTGCGAGCCCATACGCATTGGCCAAGCGCTCCGAGGTTTGAAACCCGATAACGAGCGCTATGCAAATCACTGCCAAAGCAAGGTTAACCGCCGGGACATAAATTTGACCGGCGTGGGATCCAGAGGTATGTACGACTTTTAAGCGCGGCATATACCCGAGCTGAATCGCTTGCGTTACCAATGTAAACGCGCCCGAAATCAGGGCTTGCGAAGCGATGATCGTGGCAGCAGTCGCAATCGCGACGACGATGTAGGTTCCCCACTGCGGAACCAGTGTAAAGAACGGGGCGTCGAGAGTTCTTGGATCACCTAGAACCAGCGCACCCTGACCGACATAGTTGAGCACCAGAGCCGGAAAGACGATCGCATACCAGGCCCGCGCGATCGGCATGCGCCCGAAGTGCGACATATCGGCATACAATGCTTCGACGCCCGAGATGCAGAGGACCACCGCACCGAGCACGATCAATCCGCTGATGCCGTTACTGCTCAAAAAACGCACGATATGAATCGGGTTGATCGCCGCGAACACCCCGAGGTTTCCAAGCGCACCGTGAATGCCCAGCAGTGCGATCATGCCGAACCAGAGCAGCATGATCGGGCCAAACATCGTTCCGATCCGCTGGCTCCCACGACTTTGAAACGCGAATAGCGCGAGCAGAATGCCGACTGTAATCGGAACAACGTAGGATTGGGCGGCAGTGGTTGCAACGCTGAGCCCTTCAACCGCCGAGAGTACGGAGACCGCCGGGGTGATGACCCCATCGCCGAGCAGCATGCCGGCGCCTATCAAGACGAGAAACGTCAGCCAGGTGGCCCGCGGCGGGACACCGCGCTTACTATTCGGCAGAACCAGCGCGAGCAGCGCTAAAATCCCGCCTTCGCCATCGTGATCGATCCGCATGATCATGCTAATGTAGCGGACGCAGACGATCAGAATGAGCGACCACAGAATCAGGCTGATGACTCCGAGAACATTTTCGCGCGTCGGCGCCAGGTTCAATCCATTATGAAAGCACTGGCGAAACGCGTAGAGCGGACTTGTGCCGATGTCGCCAAAGACAATCCCAAGCGCCGCCAGCGCTAAGGCAGAGCGCGCCTTGACGCCGGTTGCCGCCACGCCTATAGAGCGGTCGACATCAGATCGGCCCAATCGTCTCGGCCGATCCGCAACTCGGCTTCGCTCAATTGGGCGAGCGGGGTTTGCGGCAGATGCTCGCGCGCGCAGAGATCGCCGGCTGCCGTATTGATGTACAGCAGGCCGGTCACCAGCTCGCCGCACGTGCGGGTCTCATGAATCGTCCGACGCGCTTCCGAGGCATCGGTCGCATCATACTCGCGGTCGAGCTTACGCAAAAGGACGTGCGAGCCGTCTTCGAACTCGATGTCCTGCACGCTGCCGGGCTCGTAATCGACGACGATCTCTTTGCTTCCGGGAATGAAGTCGGGGGTGTGCAGCGTGAAGCCGTGCTCTTTGATATAGGCGTAACTCTTGGTCGAGCCTTCGTGATCGTTGAAGGTGACGCAGGGACTGATAATGTCGAGCACCGCCGTGCCGCGATGCGCAAAAGCCGCCTCTAGCAGCGGAATCAACTGCTTCCCATCTCCCGAAAACGAGCGCGCGACGAACGTTGCACCGAGTTCGAGTGCCAGGCCGCAGACATCAATCGTCTCGAAATCGTTGACCTTGCCGCCCTTGAGCTTCGAACCCAGATCGGCGGTCGCCGAAAACTGTCCTTTGGTTAGCCCATAGCAGCCGTTGTCTTCGATGATGTAGGTGCAGTCGACATTGCGGCGGATCATATGGCAATACTGTCCTAGCCCGATACTGGCGGTGTCCCCGTCGCCGCTGATACCGAGCACCAACAACTCGCGATTTGCAAGTTTTGCGCCGGTTGCAGCCGACGGCATGCGCCCATGCACACCGTTAAACCCGTGCGCGCTTTCGACGAAATATGCGGGCGTCTTGGACGAGCAGCCGATGCCGCTCATCTTGGCGAGCATGTGCGGCTGCACACCGTATTCGTACAAAGCTTTAATTAAGTGGTTGGTGATCGAGTTGTGCCCGCAGCCCGCGCAGAGGGTCGACGGCAGACCTTTGTAGACCTCGCGTCCCAGGCCGATTATGTTGAGGTTGATTGGAGCCTGGCTTGCCATAGTCTCTCCTATACGCTCACGGGTGCGGCCATGCGTTCTGCTTTTGTCAGCGGATCGACAATCGCACCGGCGTCGATCGGCACCCCATTATAATGTCGAACCGAGCGCAATCGTGCGATCAAATCGGCCGGCAGCTCCATGCGCAGCAGGCCGTAGAGTTGACCGTCCCGATTCTGCTCGATCACATAGATGCGCTCGTGCCGTGTAATGAAGGCTTGCACCTGCGACGAGAACGGGAGCGCCCGCAGACGCAGATAATCGGTCGCGATGCCGGCTTCGGCTAGTCGATCGCGCGCTTCAACCACCGCATGATGGGTCGTACCGAAGGCGATGATCCCGCACCCGCTTCCACTCTCTTCGAGGATCGGCTGCGGTGCCGCGGCGCGCGCGGTGTCGTGCTTGCGCGTAAGACGATTCAGGTTGCTCTGATACACTTCGGGCGATTCGGAATATTTGGCATCTTCGTCATGCCCGCTGCCTCGCGTGAAAAACCCGGCGTTCAGATGATTGGTTCCGGGCAGGGTGCGATACGGAATGCCGTCGTTATCGACATCGCGATACCGGCCCCACGATTGCACCTTCTCAAGATCCGAGGCGCTCAGCACCTTACCTCGATCGAACTCTTTTTCGGGATAGGGGAGCGGCTCCGTCATCCACAGATTCATGCCCAGATCGAGATCGCTCAACACGAACACCGGGGTTTGGAAGCGATCTGCAAGATCGAAGGCGGCCATCGTCAGTTCGTAGGCTTCTCGCACCGTCGCCGGCAAAATGACGATGTGCTTGGTATCTCCGTGCGAGAGGGTATAGGCAAATGCGAGATCGCCTTGCATCGTGCGCGTCGGCAACCCGGTCGACGGGCCGGCCCGCTGCACATCGAAGATCACGCCGGGCAACTCAGTATAGTAGCCGTAGCCCGCCAGCTCCGCCATCAGTGAGAGTCCCGGTCCGGAAGTCGAGGTCATCGCACGCGCACCCGCCCACGTCGCGCCGAAGACCATCCCGATCGCCGCTAATTCATCCTCGGCTTGAATGATCGCCGCCTTGCGTTCGCCGGTGCCTTTGTCGGTGCGATAGCGATCGCAGAGCGCGATGAACGACTCGCAGAGCGAGGATGACGGCGTGATCGGATACCAAGCTGCTACCGTGCAGCCCGCCATCACGCAACCCAGGGCCGCCGCTTTGTTGCCGTCCATAAACAGCACGCCATCGGTTTTGCCGGTCATCCGTTCGAGCCGATACGGATCACGCTTGTGCAGATGCTCGCGCGCGTACTCGGCGCCAACGTGTACCGCCGCCATGTTGGTTGTAACCGCCGCAGGTTTGCTGCGAAACTGCGCGCCCACCGCCGCCTCAACCAGCGCAGCTTCGATCCCAAGTAACTCGGCCGCGACGCCGACGTAGATCATGTTGATCAGATACTTGCGGAGCGCGCCCTGGGTGAAGTGCTTCTTGGCGAGTTCGCCAAACGGCACCGCGTAATAGGTAAGATCGTCGCGCTTGGTCGAACCCGTCAGCGGATAGACGGCCTCATGGACGACCACCCCGCCCGGCTTCACGCCGGCGACATCTTCGCTCCAGGTTGCCGGATTGAGAGCCACCAGCAGATCGATCTCGTTGCTGCGGCATTGGTAACCCTGGGGCGAAACTCGGACATCGAACCAGGTCGGCAATCCCTCGATATTCGACGGAAAGACGTTCTTGGGAGCGACCGGGATTCCAAGTCGAAAGATCGCATTCGTCAATACGAGGTTAGAGGATTGGCTCCCCGAGCCGTTTACCGTCGCCACACGGATCGTCAGGTCATTCGTCACTGACAGTCTGCTTCGGAGGAGACGCCGCTGGAGCCTATTTCCGACCGAAGCACCGCGCATTCGCGCTTATGGTATAGTGTAGGCATGGAGCACGCTACGATCGGCAACCGAATTAGACATTATCGGACGGCGCACCGGCTGAGCACCATGGAGTTGGCGACTCGCGTTGGAGTGACTGAAAATGCTATCCAAAAGCTTGAATCCGGCGTCACGAAACAGCCGAGCTTTGATGTCGGTCTGCGGATTGCCGCCGAACTGGGAGTTCGCCCTGAAGTTCTGGTTCGAGCGTCAAATTCAGTTCGGATGTTACCTCGCGTGCTCGAAATTATACGTGAGCACCAAGACGAACTTAAGCGGATTAAGATCCAGCACATTTCGGTATTTGGGTCCGTTGCGCGTGGTGAGGATGGCCCCGATAGTGACGTCGATTTAATCATCGCCGTGCCCGCGGAGGGTTTTTCACTCTTCGATCTTGCCGGTGCGGGAAACGTACTCGAGGATTTGCTGGCACGACGGGTCGATCTCATTACCGAACGCGCGGCCAAACGTGACGTCCGAATGGTCGGCGCTCTCGCGGAAGCCGTCCATGTCTTCTAGCGCCAGGTATCCAAATCGCGTCGATCAGCGCGTTCTCGATATCATACGCGCGATCGAACGCATCCAGAAATACGTCTGTGAAATGACGCGTGAACAATTCTTGTCGAATGAGATGGCTCAAGATGCGGTCGCGCGGCAAATCCTTATCATCGCCGAAGCCTGCGACAAAATCGCCGAAATCGAGGATAAGAACGAAGTACCGGCCGACGAGCGCCTCCGCGTCCGTTGCCCCGATATCCCATGGAGCAAAATAAAAGGGATCGGGAATCGCATTCGTCATGGTTATGGAACCCTCGACCCTGAAATGTTTTGGGAAACAGCCCGATCGCCCGAGGATCTCCCTCCTCTAGAAAGCGCGCTAAAGGCGGCGTTCCCAATCTTAGCGCGTGGTGATTAGGCGGCGCGCACGCCTTGGACAGCAATTTTTTCAAACAGATGCGGGGCTGGTAATGGTGCTCGGCGGCTTTTTTCTAGTCCAGCGCCGAACGCACATCGGTGTGCGAGAAATCGTCGCCCGTGTAGAGGAGAGCCTCACCGCGTTCGGTGGCAAGGGCGTAGGATGCGCAGTCGCCAAAATTGAGCCCGGCGCGCGGTGGCGTCCCTTTCCGTACAAGCCGTAGGCTTCGACGGCAATGCGAGATCGCTCGACCGTGAATGGGACCGTTTCGATTTGCAGCGTTTGCAGAAATGCGTCAGGTTGCGAAACGGGTCGCGAAAAGGATGCCGGCTTCTAGATGGGCCCACGCTCGACAGCGCAACGGCGTCCTCACG
>JBDTCU010000167.1:0-5652 GCA_039923415.1 Vulcanimicrobiaceae bacterium | reverse complement strand
GTGGCGCGGCCGGCGGCATGGCCGCCACTTTCGGCGCTCCGGTCGCGTCGGTCTTGCTGGCGGTTGAACTGCTGCTCTTTGAATGGCGTCCGCGCAGTTTGATTCCGGTTGCAATCGCAGCTGTCGTCGCCGAGATGATGCGCACCGTATTGATCGGCTCGACGCCGCCATTCCTTGTCGAAGCGCCGCACGCGATTGCAGTCAGTGGCTTTAGCTGGGCATTCGTGATCGGAATTGTTGCCGGTGTGGTTTCTATGCTGATGACCAAGCTGGTCTACTTCACAGAAGATAGCTACGAGAAACTTCCGATTCACTGGATGTGGTGGCCGGCGATCGGCGGGTTGATCGTTGGAATCGGCGGCTGGCTGGTGCCGCAAGCGCTTGGTGTCGGCTATCCAACGATCAGCGCAATCCTCAACGGTCAGCTGGCACTCGGCGTGGTCGCTGCGATCTTGATCGTGAAGACGCTCATCTGGATTGTAAGTTTGAGTTCGGGTACATCCGGCGGCGTACTCGCGCCGCTGCTGATGATCGGCGGCGCGGCGGGCCTGGTCGTCGGTCACTACATTCCGGGACAGGATAGCTCGGCGCTGGCGATTGTCGGCATGGCGGCAATCCTGGGTGGAACGATGCGCGCGCCATTTACGGCCACCGTGTTCGCACTTGAGACCACCCACGCGTGGGGCTTGCTGCCGGCGATCTTCATCGGCACGATCGCCGCGACAGCATTCACCGTGATCTTCGTTCCGCGTTCGATTCTGACCGAAAAATTAGCGCGGCGCGGCATGCACGTCGCCCGCGAATACTCGGTTCATCCGCTCGAACTCATTTCTATCGCGGCTGTAATGGTGCCGCGCGAGAGCGTCGTGTCGTTGGACGCGACCAGCACCGTCGGATCGATTGCGCAGCGCTTTACCGCGCTCGATCCAGCATTGCGCTACAAGAGCTACCCGGTCATCGGCGCGGCCGGCAGCCCGCTGGGTCTGATATCGCGCAAAGACATCTTAGCGGAAGCGCAGGAAAATGGTACGGCAACGATTGGTTCGATCACGCAGCCGGCGCAGTCTATTCATCCAGACGATCGCATGCGTTCGGCCGCCGACACGATGGCGCAACATTCGCGCCGCGGGCTCCTCGTTGTTGATGAAACCGGCGCTTGGGTCGGCTTGGTTACGATGCCCGATCTGATTCGCGCCTGGAGCCAAGGCATGGCCGCCGAAACCCGCCGCGTACGCGTTCGCTCGCTGCGCACAATCACCAACGCGATTTGGAACCGCCCAAAGGCCGAAAGCTAGAGCGGGTTCCGTCAACCGTTCGTCTTGTCATGCTATGCTAACCGCAGGAGGGCAGATGCGCGCAAAGTGGTCGCCCATGATCGACTATTTGGAGGCGGCGCGGGAACTGGAGGCGTTCACCGATGTGCTGCCGTTGCTTGAGCGGATTGTTCGCGCATACGGGCAAGCGAATGTGGCCGCCATGCTCGGTGCCGACAAATCCGCGGTGAGTCTGTGGCTTGCCCGCAAGCGCGCGATCAGCGCGCCGATGCGCGCGCGCGCTCTTGAGCTGCACGACGTGGTGACGCGCACCCATCAGGTTTTTAATCCAATCCTCGCAGTGCGCTGGCTGTTCGGACACGAGCCGCTTCTCGGGGGCGCTCGGCCGATTGACGTGATGGCCGTGCGCGGCTCCTCTGAGGTCATTGATGCGCGCGATGCCATTGCTGCCGGTGGCTTTGTGTGAGGCTCTTCCGCGTTTTTCCATACCTCGCGAGCGCAGCCTTGGACGAGCCGGGCGGGGCGTTCTTCCGACCGAGTGGCGGAAAGAATCGCGCCGATTCACCGGTCCCGGCATTGTACCGCTGCCTCTATCTTGGTAGCGCGCCGGCTCGCGTTTACGCATCGCGCAAGTACGCCGTGTTTCATGGTGGTCACTATAACGCCGACTGGCAGAGCTTAGCGTTATGGGCATTTCGCAATTGCAGCGTATCGGAACGCCGCGACCTCTTCATGTCGGCGATGTTGAGGTTCAAGAATCAGCGACCACCATCGCCCGCCGATTACTCTGTTAGCAGTCCCGGTGCATAGTGCAACGCATCGTGGAACCCATAGGTCATCGTCGTCGGCGCGCTTTCTGTGGTGTCCAAAGGAGCTTCACCGATTTGGCTGCCTTCCGAAGAGTAGTGTCGAGCGAGCATAGCATCAAGTTTGACTGCAGCGCCAGCGCGAGATACGCTGCGTCGTATGCCGTTAAGCGGTGTTGGCGCGCAACAGCTGCGACAACATGCGGATCCGGAAGCTCGACTGTCAAACCGAGCTCTAAAATATCACTCAAACTCGACGCAACGTCAGCCTCTGCGATTCGGCCGCGGCGTTCGGCACGCAACAATGCATGAACGACCTCGGAGTGAAAGTTCCCGGGCACGTACGCCCCGTTGCTGGAGACGTACTCTTGCGCCTCGGTCGTTTCCGCGCTCAGAGTTTCACCGAGAACCCACGAGATTGCCACGCTGGCGTCGATAACGATCACTTGCGATCTTCGTAAATAAGTTCCCGGATGTCTAAGCCGCGAAGCTTGCCGCCGGCTGCCAGCCGCTCCCGCGTTCTGTTGAGTCGCGTCATCGCTGCCTTTGCTCTTGAGGCTCGATGAGCGGACAGGGGAGCCAGTTCTGCCACAGGCTTCCCGTTCTTGGTGATGACGGTAGTCTCACCCGCGGCCGCGCTGTCTACGATCGCCGAAAATCGAGTCTTTGCTTCAAACACGCCTAGCGTTTTCATAAAACTAGTCTACTTTACTGGTTAACCTACGTCAATATCTCCGTGTTGGGGCACCGGCCAATGGATCGATCATAGGCGAAGCAGCCACACGTATGGCACTCAGCCGAGCTAACGTTCTGGCATGAATACTGACATCCGCAACGGTTCGTTCCTTTCAGGAGATCGCCGATCAAAAAAGCCGAGAAGGCCAAGATGAGCGGCAAGTCGGCCAGCCAATGGGCCTTGGCGAGGCCTTATCAGTTTCGGGCTCGGTTTGCTGCCGTTGCCGATCGCTCCGATGATCTGGATATTCTGCGTCGCCTCGTTCACGATTTCGATCGCTTGCGCATACGTGTCGTGGAATGCGCGCACTGCCGAAAAGCTTGCCGACGCCTATAGCCGTTTCTGAGGCAGTCAACAACGAAGGCTCGAAAACCCCGTGGGCGAAGAAGCGCGTAATGCGCGCAACGCCTCGGATCTCGAAAAGAGAGCGTAACAAACTGGAATCGCTCATGGAGTCGCGGTACCCCGACGGTCCGCTTGACGCTTCGATTTCACGGCTGCACGGTTTTCTCACGTGCGTCGTTTCCGGGCCGATGGTCGTGCCTTCCGAATGGATTCCGGTGGTGTTCGGTGAGAACGAGAGCGACGGCAGCGCTTGGGAAAGTATGGATAAAGCCCGGGACGCGATGACGTTGCTCATGTCCTTTTACAACGAGATATGTACGGATCTAGGCCCGGGCGGCCGACCTAGTATTCTGATCGATCGTATCGGCGAGCCGCCCGACGCTCTCGATCTCGCCATCGACTGGTGTCGGGGCTATTTGGTCGGCGTTTCGTTACGCGCGGATGAATGGAAAGACGCGCTCGGCGATCCTGACCTGGCGCGTGTTTTCGATCCGATCGCCGCGGAGGCGTCTACAAAAGGGAGCGATGCCCATCCAATCAACGATCCAGTGGGATATGCCGAGTTGCTCGACTTTCTGCCGGAATGCGCGGTAAAGATTGCTGAGTGGTGGCGACTAAAACTCGTGGTGTGGATGCAAGCACAACAGTCTACGGCGACCAGCGGCACCGTTCGACGCGCCAAGCCGAAAGTCTCGCCCAATGCATCATGCGAATGCGGAAGTGGCAAAAAGTACAAGCGGTGCTGCTCGCCGTTGCAGGTCGTTTAGGAGCCGCGCAGGGCTCTAGGAGGTCTTGCGCAACCGACGATAGCTATCTTGAGCTGAGCGACCATCTTCCGCGGGAAGCCGCCGAGGCCAGCGGATTTTTCAGCAGCCATTTTCCTGGAAGGCGCTCGGCGTCGACGTTCGTGCTCGTGAAGCCCTGGTCGGCGCCAGCATCCCGTTTAGGTCTTGGATGAGAACGTCGAAACGACGAGCGGCTTCGCGTCAATTGCAACAATGCCGCTTGCGAAGGGGCTCGAGTTTCGTACGGTCGCCGTCATTGCGTGCGATGATGATGTGCTTCCCCTTCAGGAGCGCATTGAGAGTGTCGGCGATGAAGCCGATCTGGAAGAAATCTACGCGAGCGAGCGCCACTTGCTCTACGTCGCCTGCACCCGCGCTCGCGACCATCTGCTCGTAACCGGCGTAAAACCCGCCTCGGAGTTTCTCGAAGATTTGGTCTAGCCATTCGGTTCGATTCCAGGGCGCTCCAGCCGCGACGATTCCGTTGCGTTTGCGTTCTCGATCTGTTATCTTTCGGTGGGGTATCAAGCCGATGGTCAAATCGAAGCGCAAGAGGCGCCGCAGCAATGCGGAGCCTCTGTTTATTCGAAGCGTAATTTTATCGTTCGATTAGTCGCGCGATTTGGTCCGATAGTTCATCGAGTTGCTCAAGCGTTGCGTGGGCTTCGGTTGCACGTACGCGCTACTTCGGAACGGTCTGTGAACACAAGGAAACGAAAACGGCGTGATAGTCGGCCTAGAGGTTACATGTAACCTCGGGCGGAGAAAACCCCGTATGGCAACATCGAGCGCAGGGCGAGAAAAGGTGCAGGCGCATCGCGACCGCCTCCGACAGAGCGGGCTACGCCCTATTCAAATTTGGGTCCCGGATGTGCGATCGGCGGCCTTCGCTGCGGAGGCGCACCGGCAGGCTCTGATTGTCGCGAAGAGCACGCACGCACAGGCCGACCAAGCCTTTATCGACGCGATTAGCGATTGAGTCAAACTGTACGGCGCGGCGACATCTGGACCATCTCCGGCGGTAAAGACTACGCTGGAAAACCGCGGCCGGCGGTAATCATCCAGGATGACCGTTTCGATGTGACGGACTCAATCACGATTTGCGCGTTCACGACCGATCCGGCGGACGCTCCGATTTTCCGGCTCCTGATCGAGCCGGACACCGGCAACGGGTTACGAATGGCGTGCCGTCTCGTGGTGGACAAAATCGCGACGATCCCAAGACTAAAACTCGGAAAAGCGAATAGGGCGCCTAACTGACGAAGACCTGGTGCGTCTTAATCGCGCAAGGCTAGTCTTCGTGGGGATTGCCTAGGTCATGAAAACTTGTATCGAGCTGAGGCGGCTTGCGAGGGAATGCGTACTGCTGGAGATTTTACGGATTGTGTTATACTACTAGATAACAATGCCGCTTGGAGACCGAATGTACACGACAAATCTGCGCAAAGTTGGGGGCTCGGTCATGCTGGCCGTTCCTCCGCCGATCCTTGACCTGCTGCATCTGCGGGCCGGAGCGACGGTTGGCATGGCGGTCGAGGGCGACCATTTAGTGATCGAGGCGCGGCGTGCGCGTTACAAATTAGATGATCTGCTCGCTCGCTGCGATCCGTCGGCGCCGCTTTCTCCTGAGGACCGCGAGTGGGTTGACTCCGCGCCCGTCGGCACGGAGCTGATCTGATGAAACGAGGCGATATCTATCTCGTCTC
>JBDTCU010000166.1:0-6988 GCA_039923415.1 Vulcanimicrobiaceae bacterium | reverse complement strand
CTAACATCCGATTAGTCGAATCACTAGAATTAGCCAAAGCAACGCAACAATGCCGTTAAGCGATTCCATATCGCGCGGATCCGAAGTGTCCGGGTTTAAGCTTGGCGCCCACTGAAGCGAAGCTCTACGCTGGCTCCGCCGTCCGTTACTTATGCGCCCGTACTTCGGCCTCGCCACTCCTATATCGTCCTTGACGTTGGCAATGGCGTGTTGCGGAATCGGCGGTCCGGCCTCTGCAAATTTCTTTTTCCCACCCATCGCCAGAATGCCGTTACGGCGCCCCAGACGAGCGTGACGATCAGCACCGCAAGCCACGGCTTCATCCACAGGGGACATGAGCAGGATGGTGAGCGAGAACAGGGTGAGGAAGGCCGTCAGTACCGACCCCGTAAAATGCACTAAGAACGCTGCTGTCCATCGTAGCTCTTCTGGCCTGTACGCGCAACTGTATGCGCGAAAAGGCCCATCATGACGATGGGCCTTTGGTTATTGGCTCCCGAAGTTGGACTCGAACCAACGACCCGCTGATTAACAGTCAGCCGCTCTACCAACTGAGCTATTCGGGAATACCCATTTGGACCGCCGACCTGGTTCTGCGCTTCGGGCGCGGTCCCTTTCGGGTCGCTTGCTGACCACGGCTTTTATCGCAGGCATCGGGGACAGACGATCGCCGATGCAAAAATAGAGTTCTATGTTCCACCACTGGCAGATCCCGGAAGGCTATAAGCGGCGCGCAGTATACACCTTTGTCTGGAGCTTTGCCGCGATGATTCTGATCGGGTTAGCGGCGGAGATGACGCAGCGGCCCTACATCTTTCCGTCGCTGGGGCCAACGGCAATTCTGCTGTTCGGACATCCGCTGCGAAAGGCATCCGCACCGAGGAACGTGATCATCGGGCATACGATCGGCGCGCTCTCAGGGTATTTTGCGCTCTGGATTACCGGCTTGCTGGCAGTACCATTCAGCACTCAGATCGACGAGCGCCGGATTATGGCGGCAGCGATTGCGCTTGCGCTCACATCGGCGCTCATGATCCTACTGAAGTCGGAGCATGCACCCGCCGGCGCGACGACCTTGATCGTCGCGCTCGGCATCATGCCCAGATTGGTCGACCTGATCTTCTTGCTGTTAGCGGTCGTGATGCTGGTGGTCTTGGCACTTGTCATCAACCGCATCTGCGGGATCAAGTATCCGTATTGGAACTTCCCTAGTGGTGGCTAGCTTGACGCAGGACTTGCAGCGTGTCGATCAGCTTGACGGTCATCTGCGAGCCGGCCGGAAACTGGATATCCGACTTCGCGTTGTACCCGACTAAGAAGCCGCCGGCAGCGCCAAGTAACCCGCCGCCTTTGGACTGGAAGATAGTCTTGGCAATCGCATTTCCGACCAACATGCCGCCGATCGTATATGCGGCTACGGTTGCTCCGTTTTGAAGCGTCTTTTTCGGCTGAGACGCGGAGACCGTTCCGTTGATTGGCGCGGATGATCCATCCGCGAGTCGGATCGTATCGAACCGTACCTGCATCTCCGGTTTGGTGCCCTGTCCGGCCTTCTGCACTTGGGTCACTTCGCCGGTGACCACCGCACCCTGAAGATTACCGTTGTCGAACGGATACGGCGGCTGAACATGGGCGGTAAAGGTATCGCCAACCTGCGCCGTCTTGGTATTGAGCGCCGAATCGATCGTGACGTTCAACTCGGTTCCGGCCGGCAGCGTCACCATAGCGGCCACTGCCGCAATCGGTGCGGCCAGCGCACCGATCATAGCCAGGGATAGAATGGTCCTTCGAATGTTCATGCGACCCTCACTTTTGGAAACAAGATAGCTCTTCCATCTGGGAACGGGTTGAGGATCGGGAATGTCTCGCGCTATTACGAGAAAGAGGGAACCTTGAGGGGTTCGCCTTCGAGCCCGGCGGCTTTACGAATCGCGCCGACTTTATCGAGCTTCTCCCAGGGCAGGTCTAAATCCGGACGGCCGAAGTGGCCGTAGGATGCGGTCTGCTTGTAGATCGGCCGGCGCAGATCGAGATTGTGAATGATGGCGGCTGGACGAAGATCGAAGGTGTTCTTGACGATCTCGGCGATCTTCTCTTCGGATAATTTGCCGGTGCCGAAGGTTTCGACCAGCACGCTCATCGGATGCGCGACTCCGATCGCGTACGCAACTTGCACTTCGCAGCGATCGGCAAGTCCGGCCGCAACGATATTCTTGGCGACGTGGCGCGCGGCGTAGGCCGCGGAGCGGTCGACTTTGGTGGGATCTTTTCCCGAGAACGCGCCGCCGCCATGGCGGGCCATGCCGCCGTACGTGTCGGCGATGATCTTGCGGCCGGTCAGGCCCGCATCGCCCTTGGGTCCGCCGATAACGAAACGACCGGTCGGGTTTACATAAATCCGGGTGTCTTTGTCGCGCAGTGCGGCCGGAATAACGTGGTTGATAACTTTCTCGGTCACTTCACTGCGGATCGTTTCCAGCGGAATATCCGGATCGTGCTGCGTTGAAATCACGATCGCGTCAACCCGCACGGGCTTGTCGTCGACGTACTCGACGGTGACTTGCGATTTACCGTCGGGACGCAGATACGGAATGTCGCCGTTCTTGCGCATCGCGGTTAGCTGGCGGGTCAAATTATGGGCCAGCACGATCGGCAGCGGCATCAGCTCCTCGGTGTCGCGGCAAGCGTATCCGAACATCATGCCCTGATCGCCCGCGCCGATATTCTCGAACTGATCTTGCGGGTTTTCGCCCGATTTGGCTTCCAGTGACTTGTCGACGCCCATCGCAATATCGGGCGACTGTTCGTCGATTGAAACGCTGACACCGCACGTATCGGCGTCGAATCCGACTGCCGACTTGGTGTAGCCGATCTCGGCAATCGTTTCGCGCACGATCTTCGGAATATCGATGTAGGTGGTCGTGCTTACTTCACCGGCGATGTGAATTTGACCGGTGATTGCAAACGTCTCGACCGCAACCCGGCCCTGCGGATCGTCTTTGAGAATTGCGTCCAAGACTGCGTCGGATATCTGGTCGGCAACTTTATCGGGATGCCCCTCGGTCACCGATTCGCTAGTGAATAAACGACGGTAGGCCATGCTTTTAGGTGCCCTCCGACCACGATGCCATGTACTTGACTTGCTTCTCGGTTAAGGTGTCGATGTCGATATTCATCGACGCGAGTTTGAGCGTTGCCACTTCTTCATCGATCTCGAGCGGAACGTCGTAAACGTTTTTCTCGAGCGTTTTGTGATTCTTGGCCAGGTATCCGGCTGCCATCGCTTGATTTGCAAACGACATATCCATCACGGCTGCCGGATGGCCTTCGCCCGCGGCCAGGTTGATCAAGCGGCCCTCGCCCAAGATGCAGATTTTGCGTCCGTCGTGCATTTCGTACTGTTCGACGAAGGTGCGCGGCACAGTCTTGCCCTTGGCGAGTTTTTCGAGCGCGTCGATATCGAGTTCGTCGTTGAAGTGGCCCGAATTACAGACCAGCGCGCCGTCTTTCATTGTCTTGAAGTGCTCTTCGCGAATAACGTGATAGTTGCCGGTGACCGTCACGAAAATGTCGCCGATCTTAGCAGCGTCTTCCATCGGCATCACGCGGTAGCCGTCCATAACGGCCTCAAGCGCCTTGCGCGGATCAACTTCGGTCACGACGACGTGCGCGCCCATCCCCTGCGCTCGTGAAGCGATGCCGCGTCCGCACCAGCCGTACCCGACAACCACAAGCGCGCGGCTGGCAAGCAGTACATTGGTCGCGCGAATGATCCCGTCAAGGGTGGATTGGCCGGTGCCGTAACGATTATCAAACATGTGCTTGGTCAATGCGTTGTTCACGGCGATCACCGGGTAGGGCAGAACGCCGTCCTTTTGCATCGCTCTGAGGCGAATGACGCCGGTGGTCGTCTCTTCGCATCCGCCGATCATATCCTTAAGCAGATGATTGTGCTTGCTGTAGATCGTGTTGACGAGATCGCAGCCGTCATCCATCGACATCTGCGGCTTGGTCGCTACTACGGCTTCTATATGATTGTAATAGGTGGCGTTATCTTCGCCTTTGATCGCATGGGTCGGAATGCCGTATTCGCAGAGCGCCGCCGCGACGTCATCTTGGGTCGAGAGCGGGTTGCTCGCGCAAAGCGCAATCTCGGCTCCGCCGGCCTGCAACGCCAGCATCAAGTTTGCGGTTTCGGTGGTGACGTGAAGGCACGCGCCGATTCGGACGCCGGCGAGCGGTTTCTCCTGTGCGAAGCGTTCGCGAATTTGCGCCAACACCGGCATATAGGCTGCTGCCCAAGCGATCCGAGAGCGGCCCTGTTCGGCCAAAGAACGATCCTTTACATCGCCGCACAACTGGGCGGTATCTTCGAGTACCGGCAAAATCAAAACTCCTACGGGTTGAGGCCCAGCACTCTGCTCATGCTGAAGCTGGTGAACCCTATTAGATTCTCCCAGGGGGCTTGCCGGCCCCGCCGGACAAACATCGCATCGTGGAAACTCTGGATGTCTACTTAACCAAACTGGCGTCAGCAGAACCGACCCCCGGAGGCGGCAGTGCTGCGATGTTTGTCGGCGCCGCCGGAGCGGGGCTGGTAGCGATGGTGATGCGGATCTGCGCTGCAAACCCGAAATATGCCGATCAGCGCGAGCTTGCACTCAAGCTTGCGCTTCGCGCCGACCACCTGCGCGCCGCCTTCAGCGACGGCCGTCTTCGGGATGAGGCCGCGTTCGGAGCTGTAGTCGCGGCCCAATCGCTTGCGCGAACCACGGCGGAGGAAAAACAGTCGCGCGCATCCCGGTTGGAAGCAGCGCTGACTGTGGCGGCGCTGGCGCCGCTGGGCGGCATGGAGTACGCGCTAACGCTGCAGCACCTAACCATCGATGCACTTGCGATCCGTAATCCAAATCTGGTCAGCGATTTGGGCTGTGCCGGCGAATTTGCGGTCGCCGCACTTCGTGCCTGTGCCTACAATGTACGCGTGAATCATCGGTATATGAAAGACGCGCAAACGGTCGCCTCGCAGGCTCAGACGGTCGCGCGATACGAACGCGAATCCTCAGCCGCGGCGGCTGCTATTCGTTCGGCGGCGGCGAGCGAGCTGGTCGGTTAAGTGACCAGCTTCAGAAACGGCGTGATATCGTCGGCATCGACGTCCATGCCAACACCACGCTTGTTATAACGAATATCGTGGAAGTCCGAGCCGGCCGTCATCACCAAATTGTGCCGTTTGGCTTTATCGCGGAAGTACTGAATCTGACCGCGCTCGTGGGTTGGATAAAACACTTCGAGTCCGTGTAATCCGAGCAGCGCGAACTCATCGATAAGATCGTAATCTTTGAGGCGCCCCGGATGGGCCAATACGGCAATGCCGCCAACCGCGTTTATCACGTCCAGGGCTCGGTGGGGCGTAATGTGGTGGGCCGGAACGTACCCGGCTTTCCACCGGACGAGCAACTCTCGAAAGGCCGCTTGAATATCGGAGACATGCCCACCGCGAATGAGTGCTTTGCCGACATGCGGCCGACCGAGCGATGCGCCGCCCTGCGCTTCGGATTCGACCTGATCCATCGTGATCGAATATCCTGCGTGCTGTAACTGTGCGACCATCTTGGTCACTCGAACCCGGCGCTCGCTGCGATTATTTTCCAGCACCTCGCTCAGCGCGCAGGCGCCCAGCGGCAGGTTGTAGCCGAGAATATGCACTTCGCTATCGTTATACGTGGTGTTGATTTCGATCCCGGTTACAACGGTGGCATTCGGGGGCGGATCGAAGGTGCCATATGCTCCGAGCGTGTCGTGATCGGTGATTGAAAAAATCGAAACGTTGCGCGCGTGCATCGCCGCGCTCAGTGCGGCCGGAGTGAGCGACCCGTCGCTCTTAAGTGTATGGGAGTGGAAGTCGACGATCACTTCTTGGTGACGGCTAGGGAGATGCCGGTGCGTTCGTTTCCCTCGATCTCGATATCGATAAATGAAGGCACGCACACCAGATCGATCTCGCTGCCCTTGAGATAGGTCCGCGCTATGGCGATGGCCTTGACCGCCTGATTGATCGCGCCGGCACCTACTGCTTGAAGTTCGGCTCGAGAATGATCGCGTAATACCGCCGCGAGTGCCCCGGCGACTGCATTTGGGTTGCTCTTAGCCGAGACTTTGAGGACGCTGGAGGGTAGGTGCGCTCCAGTCGAAGCAGCGATGTGCTCTTCTGTCGAAGCGGCGATCTGCTCGTCCGTTGATGCGGCGATCAGTTCGTCTGTCGATTTGTCGATCATGCTATCCCCCGAGTGAAGATTCGCTTGATGTCGATTGCCCGGCCGGTCTCCGGGTCGATTCGGATAACCGCCGCGCAAAATTGCTTGGTCCCGGTCTTCTGTACGCTGAAACGGTCGGAGAGTCCGGTCGTGAATCGGTCCAGCACCGCGCCCTGCTCCATCCCGATTACGCCGTCGCTGGGCCCGGTCATGCCGACGTCGGTGAGATAGGCGGTGCCGCCGGCCAAAATATGCTCGTCGGCGGTCTGCACGTGGGTGTGGGTTCCGTAGATTGCCGAGATTCGCCCATCCAAAAAACGCCCTAGCGCGACTTTCTCAGAGGTTGCCTCTGCATGGATATCGACGATAATGATCTTGGTTTCGTGACGCAGCGTTTCCACCAGGTCATCAACGACCCTGAACGGGTCGTCGACCGGCGGCATGAACGTCCTACCCATAATATTGATGACAGCCACCGTCGCCCCGTTGACGCGCACGGTTCCGGAGCCGCGTCCGGGGACGCCCGGTACGTAATTAGCCGGGCGAATAACCCGATCGGTTTCATCAAGGTACTGCTTGAAGTCCCGCTTGTCGAAGATATGATTGCCGCTGGTGATAAAATCGACCCCGGTCGCGAACATCTCCTCGGCGGTCTGCGCGGTTAGACCGAAACCGCCCGCAGCATTTTCGCCGTTGGCGATGCAGAGATCGATATGGTGCTGTTCTCTGGC
>JBDTCU010000165.1:0-3519 GCA_039923415.1 Vulcanimicrobiaceae bacterium | reverse complement strand
ATGTCCGCATCGGTGAGCGATGGGTAGCGAAGTATACCCGCGATGCGGATGCCCAGTCTCCGGCAGGAGGCGCCAGCTCGAGCATCCGCGACATGGCCCGGTGGTTACGTTTCGAATTAGCAAACGGAAAGTACAACGGTAAACAGATCGTAGATCGAAATGCACTTCTGGCCACCCGGGTGCCGAATCTTGTAACTGGTCCGATCGGCTCGCCGACCAGCCGCGCCTCGTTCTATGAGCTCGGAATCGGCGTCGGCTACGATCCGGCGGGACGGCTTCGGCTCAGCCATTCGGGAGCGTTCGCCCACGGGGCCGCTACCACGGTGCTCATGCTTCCATCGGAGAATCTCGGTATAGTCGTACTGACCAACGGCATGCCGATCGGTCTGCCCGAAACAATCGCGAACGACTTTATCGATATCGCCGAGTTCGGAAAGGTACAGCGCGATTGGTATGCGGGCTACAGTCGGCTAATGGCCGCTTTGTATGAGAATCCCAGCGAACTTTCAGGCAAAACGCCTCCCGTCAAACCGGCGCCGGCCCTGCCGATCACCGCCTATACCGGCACCTACGCGAACGCCTATTACGGAAACGCGACGGTTGCCGCCAAGAATGGGCACCTGTCGCTGCTGCTTGGACCGCACAAGAAGGCGTTTGAACTTACTCACTGGGACGCAAACACGTTCTCGTATTTTCCGAGCGGAGAGAACGCCGTCGGCATAAGCGCGGTCACGTTTACGACCGGCGCGGGTGAAACGCACCCGGTCAGACTGGTCATCGAGAACCTCAACGAACATAAACTCGGAACCTTTACGCGACCTTGAGGCGTGTTGCGAGCTAGCGAATCTCGCCGCCCGGCAGCACGATCGCTTGACCGGTAGATTCGCCCGCACAGAGATCGGCGACGGCAAGCCCAACCTCTTGCGGGGTAACGATGCGCCCGCCCGGATTGGTTTGCGCCAGCGTTTCGCGAGCTTGCATCTCTGAAACGCCGGTTTTGGCCCTAATATTTTCCAGGGCTTGGGTCATCATGTCGGTCTCGGTGTATCCCGGACAAACGGCATTCACGGTAACGCCGCGACCGGCGAACTCAGCCGCTAACGCGCGCGTAAGCCCGATCACCCCGTGTTTAGAGGCGCAATAAGCGGCAATATAGGGTGCGCCGAATAGGCCGGCAATTGACGCGACGTTGACGATCCGGCCGAATTTCCGCTCGAGCATCTCGCGCGCAACGGTCTGACTGCACAAGAATGTACCGGTAAGGTTCACGCCGATGACCCGATCCCACATCGCGCGATCGGTTCGCACGAACGGCGCCGACTCGGCGATCCCTGAGTTATTGATTAGGAGATCGATCGGGCCGTTGGCAATGCGGGCCGCCGCGAAGGCTGCATCGATCTGGTCGGATTCCAGCAGATCGGCTTGCGCACAAAAAAATGAACCCGGCCCCCCGGCCGCATTCACAGTCCGGCTGACTACGCTAATGCGCGCGCCCCGCAGTTGCAGTTCTTGCGCAACTGCCAACCCAATGCCGCGGCCTCCGCCGGTAACAATCGCATGTCGCCCGCGAAGCTCTTCGTTCTGCACTAATGCATTCGCATCGGATGCATGAGTAAGAGACTGCCGAGTGCACCAGCCGCGCCGATCACGACGACCCATGGGGTCGCAACGCCGAAGCCCTGCACCCGGCCGCCGGAGAAGCGCGAAAAGAGCCCCATCAGGCCGAATGCGATCAACACGATCAGCGCGATAATCCCGGTCTGTGTGGCGAAGAAACGAAGCGAGAACACGTGCGCGGCCAGTAGCAGCACCAGCGACACGGCTTGCCAGCCAACCACGAATGCGATCCATTGCTGCAGCAGCAGCTGCCAGGCCGCGGCGGGTTTACCGATCTCTTTAGGCTGCATGCGCTCTCCTATCAGCGTCGTTCACGGCATGGCTAGCTCAGCCGCTCGTGCGAGGTTCCGTTCGAGTTGGGATTTTCCGGCTAAATACTGATTTGGCCACACCATCCCGGTGTATCCGAGTTGGGCGGCGGCGTGCAGGGTCCAATACGGATCGGCCAGATGCGGACGTCCGATTGCGCAGAGGTCGGCGCGGCCGGCGGCGATGATACTGTTGACGTGATCGGCCTCATAGATATTGCCGACTGCCATGGTTGCAATGCCGACCTGATTGCGGATCTGGTCGCTGTGCGGCGTTTGATACATCCGCCCGTACACCGGTTTTCCGGCGCGCGATGTCTGTCCGGTTGAAACGTCGATCAGATCGACGCCTTCGCTTTTAAACGCTCGCGCAATCTCGACCGCGTCGTCAGCGGTGATCCCACCTTCCACCCAATCGGTCGCTGAAATTCGCACCGACATCGGTCGCTTCCGGGGCCAGACGGCACGCATTGCGCGAAACACTTCGATCGGGTAGCGCAGTCGATTTTCAAGCGAGCCGCCGTACTCATCGGTGCGCTGATTCTGCAGAGGCGTGATAAAACTGGAAAGCAGGTAGCCATGCGCGCAGTGAAGTTCGAGCATGTCGAAATCAGCCTCAATGCCAAGCCGAGTTGCATTGACGAACTGCTCGAGAATCTCGCCCATCTGCGCGAGCGTTAGCTCGCGCGGAATCTGATTTTGTACGCCGTACGCTATCGCCGAGGGACCGACGACCGGCCAGTTTCCGCGTTCGAGCGGCTCGTCCATGCCCTCCCACATAAGTTGAGTCGAGCCTTTGGGGCCGGAGTGACCAAGCTGCAAGCAGATTTTGGCCGGCGTCCACTCGTGGACGTAGTCGACGATTCGTTTCCAGGCGGCCAGGTGGTTGGGCGAATACATGCCGGTGCAGCCTTCGGTAATCCGCGCGTCGGGCGAGACGCAGGTCATCTCCGTGTACACCAAACCGGCACCGCCGATGGCGCGGCTGCCCAGGTGAATCAGATGAAACTCATTCGGAGTTCCGTCGACCGCGCTGTACATATCCATGGGCGATACGACAACGCGGTTGCGCAAGGTTAGCTCACGCAAACGAATGGGCGTGAACATTGGCGGAACGGCTTCTGCCGGCGAACCGTCCGCAGCCCGCTCTGCCAGCCAGGTCTCCATTCGCTCGACGTAGGTTGTATCGCGCAGGCGCAGGTTCTCGTGACTGATCCGCTGACTGCGGGTCAGCAGGCTGTAGGCAAACTGTTCGGGGGGAAGACTAGCGTACCGGGCGACGTTTTCGAACCATTCGGTGCTGTTCCGGGCCGCATTTTGGAGCCGCAGCACCTCGATTCCCCGGGTCTGCTGGTAGCGTTCCAGGGCCGCCGGCAGTGAAGCCTCATGCTCCAGGTTTGTGAACAGCCCGATCGCGTCTTCCATAGCGAGCTTGGTGCCCGAGCCGACCGAAAAATGCGCCGAGTGCGCCGCATCGCCCATCAGAACGATGTTGCCGTGAACCCACGACTGATTGCCGACCCGCGTAAAATTGACCCACTCCCGCCCGCGCAGGTGCGGACTGTTCGACATGAGCTCATGACCATCCAAATAC
>JBDTCU010000164.1:0-4860 GCA_039923415.1 Vulcanimicrobiaceae bacterium | reverse complement strand
GGTGACCACAGGTTCGGGCATCTCCGCCGGATTCTCGCCCTCATCCAACCTCGCCTACGAAGCGTAAAGTGGGTATGAACGTGCTAGGATAATCCGGATGGTTGAGTTGGGGGCAAAGATTTACCGGCACACGACGGCTACCCGCCTGACGCACTGGCTCTTTTTTATCGCATTTTTGGTACTGGTGAGCAGCGGGCTGCAGATCTTTAATGCGGCCCCGTATTTGGACGCCTCGGATAAGAGCAATCCAGCCCATCGAGTGCTCGCGATCGGATCGCCGGCCGACGGCCAAGGCCAGGCTATCCTGTTCGGGCATCCCTTCAAGACGACCGGCTGGCTGGGCTGGACGTCGGATGGAATGGGCAGTTCGACCGCGCGCGCATTCCCTAGCTGGATCACGATTCCGGCCTATCAAAGTTTGGCCGACGGCCGGCGTTGGCATCTGTTTTTCGGCTGGATCATGACGATCTGCGGGGTCGTCTACATCGTGGCGGGGCTGCTGCGCGGAAATTTGCGCGAATTGATTCTATCGCGGAGCGATCTTCCGAAAATCATCCCGATGCAGCTGTACTACCTGCGCGTTCGCAAAGAGCCGCCCGCGCACGGCAAATATAACCCGCTGCAGAAGACCGCATACACTCTAGTGCTGTTCGTTTTCGCACCGCTGATCGTCCTCTCGGGACTCGCGCTCTCGCCCGGGTTCGATGCGATGCTGCAGCCGGTCACCTGGATCTTCGGCGGACGGCAATTTGCGCGGCTGTGGCATTTCGTGCTGATGCTGGCGCTGATCGGATTCTTCATCACCCACATCATCCTTGTGGCAACGACCGGAGTTTACAACCACCTGCGCTCGATGGTGACCGGACGCTATCGCTTAGACGCGCACGATGGAGTCGGCCCATGAGGCGCCGGTTATTTCTTGCAAGCTCGCTTTCGGCGGCGCTGGCGGGCTGCTCGGCAATCGGAACCAAACTCAACGACAACCCCGGTTTTAACTCGTTCTTGGGTTCGGCCGACCGGCTCAATGAGCTCGCAATCGGGACCCGCGGCATGGCGCGGCTCTATCCAAAATCGGCGATCGATCCGCACTTCCGGGTGAACGGCTTCGATACACCCACCAGCAGCATGTATGCTCATCTGCTCAAAGATGACTTTCATTCGTATCGCTTGCGCGTCGACGGCGCTGTCGGCCACCGCCGCTCGTTCACCTTGGCGGAGTTGCACAAGATGCAGCAGCAGTCGCAGATCACGCGCCACGATTGTGTTGAAGGGTGGAGCGTGATCGGAGAGTGGGGCGGCGTTCGGCTGGCAGATCTGCTGCAGGTCGTGAAACCGCATCCGGACGCGCGCTACGTCGTATTCCACTGCATGGATCGGTCCTCGGACGGCGATCCGTATTACGAAAGTCTGAGCCTCGCGCAGGCCCAGCATCCGCAGACGCTGCTCGCCATGCAGTTAAACTATAAACCGCTGGATGCCGATCACGGTGCACCGGTGCGGCTGCGCGTACCCACCCAACTCGGCTACAAAAGCGCCAAGTGGGTGAACCGGATCGAAGTGGTCTCCTCTTTCGCAACGATTTTCTCGGGCAACGGCGGCTATTGGGAAGATCAAGGCTACGAATGGTATGCCGGAATCTAGGTTCGGCTCATTGTGACAACGGGACATTCTCTTCAATCACAGATGGTTTAGAGAGGGCGATCCAGACGCCGGCGATCACCAGCGCGGCGCCGATCAACTCGCGCGCACCGAATAGCTCGTGACCGAACACGATGCCGACGATAACTGCTAATACCGGAATGATCAATGCCGAGAGCCCTACGATCCCGACCTCGATTCGCTGCAGCAGCCAGAGGTTTAAGAAGAAGGCGATGCCGCTGCCGAAGATTGCTAGGTAGAGCACCGCGAAGATCGAGCGCAACTCAAGGCCCTGCTGCAGGATCGGATGTTCGAAGAGCAGTCCGATTATTGCCAGCACGATTCCAGCCAGCAGCATCGCCGGCGGCAGTACGATCAGCGGATCGTTTCCGGAGTGACGTTTTGCATACACGTTTGCAAAGCCGGAGATCGCAGCCGCGGCAATCGCCGCTAGTGCAAAGAGCAGCGACCCGCGCAGGCTGCCGGCCAGCGAGATAACCGCGACCCCGCCGAATGCGAGTACGGCGCCGATCCACGTGCGCGCGGTCGTGCGCTCTCCGGCCAAGTAATGGCCGAACGCGAAAATAAAGAACGGCAGCGTACCGAATAACACCGCGACCAAACCCGAAGACAAACGAACCTCGGCCGTGTACGTCAACACGTAGTTCAGTCCGAAGAGCGTCAGCGCGAGTACCCAGATCAGCTTCCAGGGCAGCTTTGAGAACGGCGGGATTTCGCCGCGGAACGCCGCGATCGCGTACAAAAAGAGTCCGGCGATCACAAAACGCAATCCAACCCCGGTTACCGGCGGAAGATACTGCAGACCCACTTTGATCGCAAGCCAGGTGGTGCCCCAAATAAGGCACATCCCCACGTAGGCTGTAACGATCGTCGCGCGCGCGCTCACGTCTACGCGCCGAAGAGGTAGGAGAGCGGCGTGGTACGTCCGCCAAAAAACGCGGTAACGTCGACGCCGTACACGCCCGCCAGCTCACCGAGTTCGGCTTCGCTGAGTCGCACGCTGCCCTCTTCGCCGCCGGCCAGGCGCTCCGGATCGATTCCGGCACCGTGCGCGGCTTCTTCAAGCGAGATGCCCAAACGCGCTCGCTGCAAGGCCAACTGCTCTCCGACTTGCTCGATGATATCCACGCTCGGTTATTCTCGCAAACTTGCACGCAACATCCTGATTCGAAACCTTCGCGAATCCGGCGATTACATCCTGAAGACGCCGAATTGGGTTGGCGGCTGGGGAGCGTGAGCGGCGGCTTCCAATCCCAGCGCAATGACTTTGCGGGTGTCGAGCGGATCGATGATGCCGTCATCCCAGAGCCGTGCGGTTGAATAGTAGGGACTGCCTTCGCTTTCATACTTTGCCAAGATCGGCGCTTCGAAAGCTGCTTTGGCTTCGGCCGTCATTGCGCCTTTGACGGTTGAGAGAACGCCGGCGGCTTGTGGGCCGCCCATCACCGAGATTCTTGCATTCGGCCACATCCACAGTTGACGCGGCGAATAGGCCCGGCCGCACATGCCGTAGTTGCCCGCGCCGAAGCTGCCGCCGATCACTACTGTAAACTTCGGAACCTCGGCACACGCGACTGCGGTCACCAGCTTGGCGCCGTCCTTGGCGATTCCGCCGTTCTCGTACTCTTTGCCGACCATAAAGCCGGTGATGTTCTGCAAGAACAGCAGCGGCGTGCCGCGTTGAGTGCAGAGTTCGATGAAGTGCGCGCCCTTGAGCGCCGACTCGCTGAATAGAATGCCGTTGTTGGCGATAACTCCGATCGGATGACCTTCGATGCGCGCGAACCCACAGATCAGAGTCGTGCCGTAGCGGGCTTTAAACTCGTGAAACTCTGAGCCGTCGACCAAACGTGCGACAACTTCGCGCACGTCGTAACCGGTTCGCGCGTCGCTTGGGATCAAGCCGTAGATTTCGCGCGGGTCGAAGACCGGATCGCGTGGTTCGAGCGCGTCCCACTGCAAGGGATGCTCGCGGTGCAGGTTTGCGACGATCGAGCGCACGATCGCAAGCGCGTGCAGGTCGTCGTTCGCGAAATGGTCGGCGACGCCGGATATCCGGGTATGCACGTCGGCGCCGCCCAGCTCTTGCGCCGTAACGATTTCGCCGGTCGCTGCCCTCACCAGCGGCGGGCCGCCCAGAAAGATCGTGCCGTTATCTTTAACGATCACGGTCTCATCGGACATCGCCGGAACGTAAGCTCCGCCGGCCGTGCACGATCCCATGACCGCGGCGATCTGCGGAATCTTCTTTCCCGACATCCGGGCTTGATTGTAGAAGATCCGTCCGAAGTGATCGCGATCCGGAAAGACCTCGGCTTGAAGCGGTAAGAACGCCCCGCCGGAATCGACCAAATAGATGCACGGCAGGTGATTTTGTTCGGCTATTTCTTGGGCGCGCAGGTGCTTCTTCACCGTCATCGGATAGTAAGTGCCGCCTTTAACGGTCGCATCGTTCGCAACGATGACGCAGTGCTGGCCTTCGACCAGTCCGATTCCGCTGATCATGCCGGCGGCCGGGCAGGCGTCGCCGTACATCCCGTTTGCGGCGAGCGCAGAAAACTCCAAAAATGCGGCGCCCGGGTCGACCAGACGATCGACTCGCTCGCGCGCGGTGAGTTTGTTGCGCTTACGATGTTTTTCTACCGCGTCGGGACCGCCGCCGCCGCGTACGGTAATCAGGCGCTCGCGCAGTTCGGTGACCAAGCCTGCCATCCGATCGAAGTTGCGCCCATAGGCCTCGCCGCGCCGATCTAGGCGCGATTCTAATACCGTCATTACGCAAGTCGATTCGGTGCTTGGTTGCCGGGTTCCGGTCGGCTCTCATGCGGTTCTAAAGCGGACCTCAGAGATCCGCGCTACACTGATGCCATGGTCTCAGCAACGAACCGGCCCGCAGGAACTCTTAATCTGGCGACCGCTCTGGCTCCGTACAGCGGTCCTTGGAACGACCGGCTGGCGGCGCATCTCTTGCGCCGAGCTGGATTCGGCGGATCGCCCCAAGCGATTGCCGATCTTAGCGCGCTTTCACCTTACGCCGCAGTCGAATCATTGATCCACTTTCCCAAAGATTCCACGCCTCCGCCGAGCGACGATCTCTACGACCCGAGGCAGGCTTACAGCGGTCCCGGCGGATTGATGCAGTTTCGCGCGATGGACGTGACTCAGCGGCGCGCAGCCCTTAAAGTCGACCGAAAGCAAGCC
>JBDTCU010000163.1:0-3582 GCA_039923415.1 Vulcanimicrobiaceae bacterium | reverse complement strand
CGCGAAACGGATTTACGACATCGTCACAACCGAATTCGGTTTGCCGCCGGGTGCGCTTATTTTCGACGATCTCACCTTCACGCTGGCTACCGGCGACAGTGAGTACATCGATTCGGCGGTAGCCACGATGGATGGGATCCGCCTCATCAAGGCGAGACTGCCGGGCGTCCTGACCTCGCTCGGGGTATCCAACGTCTCGTTCGGTCTGAAACCGCATGCGCGGGCAGCGCTCAACTCGGTCTTTCTGCACCATTGTGTCGCGGCCGGCTTGGACATGGCACTCGTCAACCCGAAAGAGATTACGCCCTACGCCGAGTTGGACGCAACCGAACGGAGACTCTGCGATGACCTGGTCTTCAATCGACGGCCAGACGCCTTGCAACTCGTGATCGAGCACTGGGAGAGTAAGACGGACCAGAGCGGATCCTCCGCGCCGGTTGAAGACGACGCCGATGCCCCGGTCGAAGTCCGAATTCACAACGCGATCTTGCGCCGCCGCAAGGACGGCATCGAAGCGAAGATCGACGAAGCGCTTCTGCGGCGCGGTCCGGTCGATGTGCTCAACAACGTGCTGTTGCCGGCGATGAAAGAAGTTGGCGATAAGTTCGGTTCGGGCGAGTTGATCTTGCCGTTCGTCCTGCAATCGGCCGAAGTGATGAAGAAGGCGGTCTCCCATCTCGAGCAGTTCCTCGAAAAGAAAGAAGGCACGAGCAAAGGGAGAGTCGTGCTCGCGACCGTCTTCGGCGACGTCCACGACATCGGGAAAAATTTGGTCAACACGATTCTTACGAACAACGGGTACACGGTCTTCGATCTGGGCAAGCAAGTGCCGATGAATACGATCCTAGAGAAAGCGGTCGAGGTGAACGCCGACGCCATTGGCCTCTCGGCGCTGTTGGTTTCGACCAGCAAACAGATGCCGATCTGCGTTGCCGAACAAGATTCGCGCGGTTTGCAGTTTCCGGTTCTGGTTGGCGGTGCGGCGATCAATCGCGATTTCGGCCGGCGAATTGCACTGTTGGATGAGGGCGCGCGTTACTTTGCACCCGGACTCTTCTACGCCAAGGATGCCTTCGAAGGTCTGGATATTATGGAGGTGCTGACCGGCGATGACTCCAGACGCGGCGCCTTCGTTCAAAAGGCCAAAAGCGAAGCATTCGCCTTGCATGCCAAACAACAGGCGGTTTCCGCGGTAGCCGCCGGTCCGACCGTATTCTCAGCGGTGCGGGCCGAGCTCGCGGAGGTGCCGGAAGCGCCGTTCCTCGGTTTGCGCGTTCGTAAGGGGATCGATCCCACTCTGCTGTGGGAGTGTTTTGATCTCAAGAGTCTGTACCGGCTTTCGTGGGGGGCGTCCAATACCAAGGGCGAGCAGTACGACCGAGTCGTGCGCGAAGAGTTTGAGCCGCGACTGCGCAAATACGAGCAGCTCGCCGTAAGCCGGCGGATCTTGGAGCCGCGAATAGCGTACGGCTACTATCCCGCCGCCGGGATCGAGAACGACGTCGTCCTTTACGATCCGAAGGATTCAAAAACCGAGATTGCGCGATTCGATTTTCCGCGCCAGCTCGGGGGCGAACATCTCTGTTTGGCAGACTACGTTCGGCCGCTCGAGAATGGACGGGCCGTCGACATCGTCGCATTGCAAGTCGTCACGGTCGGAACCGAGGCGACCAAACGTACTGAAGCGCTTCACGCAGCCGGCGACTATAGCGAGTCGTATTTTTTGCATGGCTTCTCGGTGCAATCGGCCGAAGCACTGGCCGAGTTCTCACATCGCGAGATTCGCAAGGAGCTGGGCCTCTCGACCTCACGCGGTAAACGCTACTCATGGGGGTACGGCGCCTGTCCGGATCTCTCGCAGCACGAGCAAGTCTTTAAGCTGTTGGACGCGGCAAATGCGATCGGAACGCAGTTGACCGAGTCATTTCAAATTATGCCGGAGCAGTCGACCGCCGCGATCATCCTGCATCATCCGAAAGCGGCCTATTTCAACGCCGCCGCCGTGCGCGAACTGCAAACGGCCTGAGGGGAACCGGCGTCGTTCGAGACTAAACCTCGCTCCATGAGGCCGTTTCTTCGTTATGCCGCAGTCGGGCTGATCGCGCTGCTCGCCGCTTGTTCGGGCGGAGGGTCAGGTTCATCTTCACCTTCCCCGGCGGGAACAATCGTTAAGATCGGGATCGATCTTCCGCTCTCGGGTGCCGATACGTTCGCCGGACAGACGACCGCCAACGGCGCGCTGCTGGCAATCGATCAGGCAAAGCCAAAAGCGCCGGCCGGTTTGAACCTGGCCGCGTTTGTGCTGGATGACGCGGTGCAAGGCGTCCATAGCGCCCAGCAAGGCGCCGCCAATACGCGCACGTTTATCGCAGATCCGAGCGTTCTTGGAATGATCGGTCCGTATAATTCAGATGTGGCAGCCGCCGAGATTCCGCTCACCAACGCGGCTGGGTTGGTTCAGGTCAGCGCTTCAACGGTCAGCGACGGTTTGACGCTTGGTGCGGACGCCGCGCAGCTGCGCCGCGCCAATCCAAGTATCAACAACTTCTTCAGGGTCTGCACGACCGATTCGCGTCAAGGCTCGGCGGGTGCCCAATTCGCACGCAAACTGGGGCTCAAACGCGTCTATATCATCGACGACAACGAAACCTACGGGCTGGATCTGGCCAATCTTTTCGAGGCTGACTTCAAAATGCTCGGCGGAACGGTTCTCGGACACGATCACGTTACCAAAGACCAGCAAGACTTCAAGGCACTGCTGACCAAAGCGGCCGCCGCCAAACCGGACGCGATCTTTTTCGGTGGAACCTCCAGCACCGGCGGCGGTTTGATTCGTAAGCAGATGTTCGACGCGGGTCTTGGCGCGCTGCCGTTTATCGGGGGCGACGGAATCGCCGATCAGCAATTTATCGCGGTCGCCGGAAAACGCGCCGACGGAACCTATTATACGGTGGCGGCGCCCAACGCACTGAAACTCCCGGCTGCACAGCAGTTTGTGAAGGATTACCAAAACCGTTTTCACTCATCGGTCGGCCCATATAGCGCAAACGCCTACGCTGCGGCTCAAGTGCTGATAGCCGCAATCGAGCGCGCGGTGCGCAAGAACGGCGGCAAGTCTCCGAACCGCGCTCAAGTACTCCAGGCGGTCGCTCAAACGAGCAATCTGCCAACCCCGATCGGACCGATCAGTTTCGACAAGCGCGGCGACGTCACCAACCCGGTCTTGAGCCTGTACGAAATCAGAGATGGTAAACCGAATTTCATCACGCAGCTAAACCTCAAGATATAGTGAATTCGCCTATGCGCGCCTCGCGCGCTAGGTCGAATCCGTCTCGTTCGACCTCCGGCCGATCTTAAAATCGTGCATAACCTGCTCGAACAGCTTATCAATGGAATCTCGCTGGGTGCGATCTATGCGCTGATCGCGCTCGGGTACACGATGGTCTACGGCATCGTGGAGCTGATCAACTTTGCGCACGGCGATGTTTACACGCTCGGTTCGTTCTTTTCGCTCACGATTTTGGGGCTGCTCGGGGTCTCGGGGCAACTGCACGGATTGCCCCTGGTCATCGATGTCGGCGT
>JBDTCU010000162.1:0-5273 GCA_039923415.1 Vulcanimicrobiaceae bacterium | reverse complement strand
GCGACCAGTGCGCTGGACAGCCACTCCGAGGCGTTAATTGAAGATGCGCTCGACCGCCTGCTGCCCGGCCGGACCACGCTGATCATCGCGCACCGGTTATCGACAATCCGGCGAGCCAATACGATTCTTTACATTGAGGCCGGATCGGTCAAAGAGGTCGGTTCGCATGAGAGTTTGCTGGCAGCAGGCGGAGCCTATGCGCGCCTGCATGCGACCCAATTCGCCGGTCAACTTCCTTAATAATTTGCCCGCCGCGACCGATGAAGATAGAGAATGAGCGATATCCAGGCGTTGAATTTTGGGTCGACCGTCGGCGTGTTGTCGGATGCGATGAGCGGTGCCGGCACCGAACAAACCGTACTTGCGAATAACATCGCCAATGCCAACACTCCGAATTTTCGCCGCTCCGACGTTTCTTTTAAGGAAGCACTGGCGGCGACTCAGGCAACCCCGCCCGACCCGACCGAACTGACCTTAGCGACCGATAGCGACCGGCAGATGTCTATCAATGGCGCGCAGGCGCCGCAGCCGTTCGACGCGCAGCCCCAGGTCGATCAGACCACCCAGATGCGCGCCGATAAGAGCAACGTCGACGTCGATCAGGAGATGGCCCAGCTTTCGATCAACTCGGGCTACTCGCAAACGATGTCGCAACTGCTTCAAGTGCAATTCATGCGCATGCGCGAAGTGATTTCGGGGAATCTTTAAATGGGTTTTTACAGTTCGATCGAGATCAGCGCCTCCGGTCTCTCGGCCGAGCGGCTGCAGATGGACGTGATCGCAAACAATATTGCCAACGTCAATACGACCCACACCCCGCAGGGCGGCGCGTTCAAGCGCCAGCTGGTCGTATTCGGCGAGAAGCCGGATACGGCGGTCGGGCAAGCCGAAGGGTCGCTGGATGGCGATCAAGCCGGTAACGGCGAAGCTGGCGTCCAGGCGATCGGGGTCGTGAACGACCCTAGCCCCGATAAGCTGGTCTTCGATCCAAGCAATCCGGATGCCGATGCGCGAGGGTACGTCCACATGCCGAATATCGAAGTTGTCAAAGAGATGGTCGATATGATGGCCGCATCGCGGGCTTATGAAGCCAACGTTACCGCAATTCAAGAAGCCCGGAACATGGGCAACGCCGCACTCGGTCTGCTACGGAGTTAAGTTTGGAAATTCCATCATTCGGCTCGGCCATGAGTAAGGTTATGCCGGGAACCTTCGTCCCCGACATCGCACCCAACATCGCTCCGCAAACCGAAGCGATCCCAGGTCTCGGCGGCGGCGCCGGCGGAGCAAGCGGAGTCGCCGGCGTAAGCGATACCGCAACCTCGTTCAAGGATACCGTTAAGGGCCTGTTGGACGACGTCAACACCAAGATGACGACCTCCGATCAGCTCAGCCAAGACCTCGCGACCGGAAAAACCAACGATCTCAACAAAGTTGTAAGCTCGGTAGAAGAAGCCAACCTCGCGATGAACTTCACTCTCGCGATGCGCAACAAACTGATGGATGCCTATCAAGAAATCGAGCGAATGTCGGTCTAGAGGATACGCTGCGGCGGCAGGCCTGCGTCCGATCCGCCCGTCGATCGTCATAGAGAAGCACTCCTTGCGAGTGCTTTTTTCTTATCCCGGTTTTGCGATGCATCCTCTGCTAAAGTCCCCCCTGCATACGCCGATACTACAGAGGTAAGCGGTCGGACTGCCCTTCGCACGGGTGGAGACCGCAACCGGAGCCTGATTGATTGATGGCCCCGGATGTACGCAAGTACAACCAGTCGTGCGGAGGTTTTTCTTTTGGTACGTGGCCTTTACAGCGCAGCCGCAGGAGCACTCGTAGCCCAAGCGGCGGCCGACAACATTGCAAATAATCTTGCAAATGTAAACACGAGCGGATTCAAAACCACGCTCCTGCAAGTTCAATCTGCGCCCACCCTCGATCTCTATCGGATCCAAACCGACCCCGGCCAGACCGCCGGACGCCGCACGCCCGGTACCGCGATTGCACAGCATGTCGGCGAACTTGGTACCGGCTCTTGGATCTACGATACTCCAACCCAATATCAGCAAGGCGCGCTGGAAAGCACTGGAAACGCACTCGATTTGGCGATCTCCGGTCCAGGATTCTTCTCCGTGCAAACCCCGCAGGGCGTTCGGTATACCCGCGACGGCCAATTTATTCGTAACGCGCAAGGATTGCTTTCAACCCAAGACGGCAATCTCGTGTTGGGGCAAAATGGCCCGGTCGTGATTGCCGACGGCAAGCTGGACATCGCGCGCAGCGGTGCGGTGAGCGTCAACGGTGTGGTTCAAAATCAGTTGCAAGTCACCGAATTCGCCAACTCCACCGCGCTGCGTAAGCAGGGCGATAATCTGTTCGTCGATACCGGCTCCGCGCGGCCCGTGCCGGCAACCGCGTCGGTCGTGCAGCAAGGATTTCTAGAAAAAAGCAACGCCAACGTGGTCCGTTCGATGGTCGATCTGATCGTCGCGGAACGTTGGTTCGACGCCAACCAAAAATCGATGCAGACCGAAGACGACGCGACCGGCCTTGCAATCAATACCGTCGGCAACACCAAGCAATAAGGAGCCAGGACTACTCTTATGATGCGAGCACTCTACACTGCGGCCAGCGGCATGATCGCCCAGCAGTACAACATCGACACCATCTCCAACAATCTGGCCAACGTCAACACGACCGGGTTTCGCAAGAACGTCGCGCGTTTCCAAGACTTGGTGTATCAGGAAATAAAAGCTCCGGGTTCACCGGTTGGCGCCTCGCTGGTTCCGGTCGGAACCCAAGTCGGCCTCGGTGTCCAAGTCGGATCCTCCGAGAAAATCTTCACTCAGGGCACCCTTGTGCAAACAAGCAATACGCTCGATATGGCGATTGAAGGCGATGGGTTCTTTCAAATAACTCAACCCGACGGTACGGTCTCCTATACGCGTGACGGTTCGTTTAAGCGCGATGCCAACGGCTCGATCGTAACCGCCGACGGGAACTTTCTCTCTCCGCAGATCACGATTCCGCAAAACGCGCTCTCCGTTCAAATCGGTCAAGACGGTACGGTAAGCGCCACGGTCCCCGGTTCAAGTTTGCCGCAAACGCTCGGTCAAATTCAGTTGGCGCGATTCACCAATCCGGCTGGTCTGTCGCCGAGCGGCTCTAACCTCTACACGCAAACTGCGGCGTCGGGCGCTCCGATCGTCTCGCAGCCGGGGCTCAACGGCGCCGGGAATTTGCAAGGCGGTTACCTCGAGCAGTCCAACGTTGCGGTCGTCGAGGAGATCGTCAATATGATCGTCGCCCAGCGTGCCTTCGAAGCAAACTCGAAGGCCGTAAGCACCGCGGATGAGATGCTCCAAACCGCGGTAGCGATCAAACGGTAATTCGTAGAGTGCGACTGTTGATTGGGCTTGTCGTTTCCGCGCTAGTGTTGCTGATTGCCGCGCCGGTTGCGGCTGCGCCGAAGATGCAAGTCATCGCCGGGAAAGCTATCGCGGCCCTGGCCGGGCGGGTGGTACGCGACGTACATCTCGACGGCAGCCGCCAAGTGCTGCCGGCGTTCGCCGTTGCGGATCAGCAGGTCCAACAGGGCAGCGTCGCGCTGATCGCGGGATCGCCGCTGGTGACGCCCAGTTTCATCAACGTGCCAGTCGCGATTGAGATCGACGGAAAAATCGCGCGCACCGTCTACACCGGGTATCGCGTCCAAACGATGGTCGAGACGGCGGTTGCCGCGCGCGATTTGGTACCCGGCAGCGTGCTGCAGGAAGGCGATCTCAAAATGGCGCGGACGCCGTTTACCGGCCAGCCCGGCAACGGGACCGACGTCCTGATCGGGCGTAAGATCGACGGTGCTTTTGTAAAGGGCATGCCAATTTTTATGGAGTCGACCTCGGTCGACCAAATCGTGCGCGCCGGTTCGAGCGTGATTTTGATCGTGCGCGACGGGTCGGTGGCCTTAACTGCCGATGTACTTGCTAGGACCAGCGGCGGCTTGGGCGATCAGGTCTCCGTCTATAACCCTGCGACGAGAACCCAGATAACCGGAATCGTCACGGGCCCAGGGAGGGTTGAACTTGAGCTGCCAGGAGGCGACCCAGAATGATCTGCCGACGCATTGTTTTGTTCGTTTCTCTCATGCTGGTTCCGGCTGCGGCCGGCGCCGATACCCTTTACGTTGCAGCACCGCCGCCCGCCGCACCGGGCCATCCGCTCCGCCTAACCGCCGATCATCGCGCCTCACAGATCGGTGACTTGATCGCGGTGCAATTTAATTTCAATGTGCAGAGCTCTAGCAGCGATGTGAGTCAAAATGCGAAGGGGTACAATATCGGCCTGGCTCCCGGCACCGGTAATGCGGCGCTGAGCTTTCTGCGATTTCCGACCTCGATCGGCGGCCAGACCGGTTCGCAAAGCGCCAAGACCAAAAACGGCAGCAATACCTTCGTCTCGGCGATGATGGCAAGTGTGATCGACGTACTGCCGAGCGGCGCCTTGGAGATCCAAGGCGACCAGCAATTGATCGTCAACGGCGAACGTCAAACGCTGCGCGTAACCGGGTTCGTGCGTCCTGAAGACATCGATGCGACCGACAACGTGCTCAGCTCGCGAATCGCAAACGCAAACGCAGTCTTTTTAGGCGACTTCCAAGAGAAGAACAAAGGCTTGATCCGCAAAATCCTGGATTACATATTTTAATGAGAAATCTCAGAACGAAACTTGTTTCGTCGATCGGATTGGCGTTTGCGATGCTTGTCGGCAGTGTTGCGCCGGTGTTTGCGCAGATCGTGCAAGTCAAGGATGTAGCGAGAGTCCAGGGCGTAACCGGCAACCAACTCGTCGGGTATGGGCTGGTAACCGGGCTGGGCGGGACCGGCGATTCCTCGTCGGTGATCTTCACCAGCCATACGATTCAAAATGTGCTGCAGTCCTTCGGCTTGACCACCACCTCACAAGAAGTTCGCACGCGCAATGTGGCTGCGGTGATCGTCACCGCAACCTTGCCGGCGTTCGCTCATTCCGGCGATAATGTCGATGTTACCGTGTCGTCCATGGGAGACGCGCAGAGCCTGCAGGGCGGGACGCTGATTCTCACCGAGCTGCGTGCGGCCAATAACCTGGTCTACGGCACCGCCCAGGGCGCGGTTTCGGTCGGCGGATTCAGCGTCGGCACTTCTGATAACAGCGTCTATAAGAACTTTACCGCGGCCGGCCGGGTTCCCAACGGCGCGGTGATCGCGCGCGACATGGTCACCAATATTCAACAGTCCTCC
>JBDTCU010000161.1:0-2800 GCA_039923415.1 Vulcanimicrobiaceae bacterium | reverse complement strand
AAGAGATCGATATCTCGCCGTTCGGTCCGCGAATAGTTAAGAAACCGCATCCCGGGCGTCCGTTTGAAGAGATTCAAGTACACGCCAAAGTCGTGCGGCGGTTCGCAGATTCACGCGGTCGGGTAGTTGTCGGCATACAATTCGTTCATATCGACTCCTTCGACCGCGAGCAGATCGCGCGCTATATTCACGCCGCCCAAATCTACAAGCTGCGCTTCTCAAGTTAAAGCGCGATCAAACCTACGCCGACCAGCGCGAGCGCAACCCCGAGCCATTGAATCGGCTGCAGCCTTTCCTTTAGTACTACTCGCGCGAGCAGCACCGTGCTGGCGGGGTAGAGCGACGTAAGGACGGCGGCAATTGAGAGATACCCCGCAAACGTCGCCAGCACATAGAGTGCGTTGGCGGTCATGTCGAGGCTGCCGGCAACGGCAATGAGCCGCACCGCTCCGCGCGCCGGCCGCACGCTCTGATGTAAGAGCACCGCAACCAAGAGCAAAAAACCGATCGAGCCGAGACGTGCGGCGATCAGCGGATAGAGTCCGGCATGCGGCCCGGCTTGCGCTAAGAATAGATAGAACCCACCCAGCACCAAGCCCGAAAGAATCGCTTCGCGCACACCGGCGCTCGCAAACTCTATCTTTCCTTCATCTTCAGTCGAGATTGAAATCAGCACGACGGCAGCTAGCGCTACGCCGATGCCCAGCATCTGCGCGGGCGAGAGGTGCTCGCCCCGAACAACGCCGACGAAAACTGGAAGCGACGCCGCCAGCACTGCCGTAATCGGCGAGACCACTCCCATCTTCCCGATCGAGAGCGCGTGATAGAGCAGCGCTAACCCTAGCCCGCCGCAGACGCCGGCGAGCAGGCCCCAAAAATAATCTATCCTGCCGGCGTGACCGGGGAAGAACGGTATGATGACGAGCAAAATCGCGAAACCCACGGCTTGCGAAAGAATGGCGACGGCAAACATGCTGCTGCGCCGGGTCGCAAAGCCGCCGCAGAAATCGGCTGCTCCGTAAAACGCTGCCGCGAACAGGCCGAGCGCAATTGCCATCGATTACGTCTGAGTTGGATCGAGGGCGTCGCGCAAGCCATCGCCGAGCAGATTGAATCCGAGTACCATAACCGTAATCGCAACGCCGGGATAGATCAGCGCCCACGGGGCGGAGAGCCAATAATCGCGCGCGTCGTTGAGCATCGCACCCCATTCCGGCATGGGCGGCCGCGCACCAAGTCCCAGATACGAAAGGCCGGCGGCTTCAAGTTCGGCGGTTGCGATACCAAGGGTCGCTTGGACCAACAGCGGCGCGAGAATATTCGGCAGTACGTGTCGCCACAAAATATGTGGAACTGCGGCGCCGACGGCGCGAGCCGCTTCGATATACTCCAAATTTTTGACCGCCAGTACGGACGACCGCGCAAGTCGCGCATACTGCGGAATATAGACAATCCCCACCGCAATCATCAGATGGTTGATCGACGGACCCAGGATCGTCGTAATCCCAATAGCCAAAATGATCGACGGAAACGCCAGCATGACATCCATCGCACCCATGATCGTATTGTCGGTCTTGCCGCCGGCGTATCCGGCGAGGACGCCGAACACAGTCCCGAAGCTAATTGCCAGACCGACCGCGAGAAATCCGATCCGAATCGAAATTCGAGCACCGAACAAGATGCGGGCGAAAACATCGCGTCCAAGTTTGTCTGTTCCCATCAGATGCTGCCAACTCGGGTGAGCCGTTTGGTTAGCAAGATTCTGGGCTAGCGGATCTGCATGGGCGAGCAGCGGAGCGAAAATCGCGGCCAGCGCAATCAATCCGACGATCCCCAGACCAACCAGTGCGCCGGGGCTTTTACGAAGCCGCAACCACACATCACCAAAATAGCTGCGCGAACTCGGGATCAACTCTTCGGTAGCTGCGGCAAGCGTTATGTCCATTGCTAGGAACGCTTGTTAAGACCTCTGAGAGATCAGACCTCCATCACGACGGGGATGATGATCGGACGGCGTTTGGTGCGATTGTAGATCGCTTTTGAAAGCCCCATCCGAATATGCTCTTTGACGGTGTTGCCGTCGCGTATTCCCTCAACCGAGCAGCCATCGATGATGTTGGTCAGTTCCTCTTGGAGTTCGCTCAGCACGCCGCCCGATTCCGGAAGATAGAGTACGCCGCGAGTGACGATGTCCGGGCCGGCAATGACCCGAGCTTCTTCCGCGTCGATCGTAACCACAACCATCATGATACCGTCAATAGAGAGCGCTTTGCGATCTCGCAAGACTGCCTCGCCGATGTCGCCGACGCCCGAGCCGTCAACCAGGACATTCCCGCCGTACGTCTTGCCGATCTTCTCGGCGTAGTCGTGGGTAAACTCCATCACATCACCGTTCTCGACGACGAATACATTATCGGCCGCAACCCCGGTCTGGGTCGCGAGCTTCCCGTGATGCACCAGCATCCGATACTCACCGTGGACCGGAATAAAAAACTCTGGACGGACTAAGTTGAGCATCAGCAGCAGTTCTTCTTGCGAGGCGTGGCCTGAAACGTGCGATTTTCCGTCCGTTCCGTGGATCACGGTTGCGCCCAGCTTGTAGAGGTTATTGATGGTTTTGTAGACGCTTTTCTCATTGCCGGGAATCGGCGTGGCGCTGATGACCACCGTATCGCCGGCGACGATTTTCAGTTTCTTGTGATCGCGCAGCGCGAGCCGGGTGAGCGCCGACATCGGTTCGCCTTGCGAACCGGTAGTCATCACTACAACCTGGTCGGCCGGATAATCGTCGACTTCTTCG
>JBDTCU010000160.1:0-5183 GCA_039923415.1 Vulcanimicrobiaceae bacterium | reverse complement strand
CGCTCTCATCGATGCTGTTCGAGGTCGCACTAGCGTATGCGGCGTTGCTGCTGCTCGCCGTGCTTGTCGACGCGTCGCTCGGACCGCACGGGAAAGCGATCGACCTCGCGCGCGGCGAGCTGGGGCATGTAGCGCTCCGAGTCCCGGCGAGCCTGCGCTATCGAATCACTAATCGGTCGCCGGTCACGATTCGCTGCGGCGTGATCGAGGCGCCGATATCCACACTTGCCTACGCTGCTGATGAAATCGTCGGAATAGCGCCGGCGCGCAGCGTTACAATGCTCGAGCGTCCGGTGACGCCCATAGCTCGAGGCAGCGCGGAGCTTGGCGATCTTTACTTGTGGTATGAAAACCAGCTGGGATTGCTGCGACGGCGCCGGCGAATCCCGGGTCGCAGCGAAGTGCGCGTTTACCCGGATCTCTCGGCGGTCGAGCGGTACGGCAAGCTGCATGCGCGCAACCGGTTGATCGAGGCGGGTCTTCGCAAGATGAAGCTTCGCGGAATCGGTGCCGAATTTGAAAGTTTACGCGAGTTTGCGGCGGGCGACGGGTTTCGCAACATCGATTGGAAATCGACCGCTCGGCGGGGCAAGCTGATGGTCGTTCATCACGAGGTTGAACGAAGCCAAAATATCATGCTTGTGCTGGATTGTGGCCGACTGATGACCCCGCGCTTAAACGGCCAGCGAAAGTTTGACTACGCCGTTACCGCGGCGCTCTCGGTTGCGTCGATCGCCGGACTCGCAAGCGACAGAGTTGGAGTCGTCGCGTTTGCACGCGATATCCTGGTCGCGGCTGCGCCTCGCACGGCGCAACGGCTTCTCTCGGCGCAACTGTACGATCTCGAGCCGCGCTTCGAGGAGAGCGACTATTCGGCCGCGTTCGCTTTCGTGCGCACCCATCTGCACAAGCGCAGTCTCGTGCTGTTCTTTACCGACATGTTCGACCCGGTTGCACAATCCCAAATCCTCTCCGAGATCGGCGTAATCGCCGCTCACAATCTGGTCGTCTGCATCTTCATGAACGACGCCGCGATCGACGACGCGCTTTCGAAAGAGCCCGAGAGCACTCTGGACGTCTACCGAAGCAGCGTAGCCGCGGTTCTCTCCGAAGAGCGCCGAGCCGCCGGCGCCACACTGCGAGCGCGCGGGATCCATGTCATCGACGTCGCGGCCGCCAAGCTCAGCACCGCGCTCATCGACGAGTATTTGCGCATCAAAGCCCGAGGGCTGTTGTAGCGTCATCCGGAAGCCCATTCGCTTCGCGCCCGAGAAGGCTCGACAATGTGCGGTTCAACAACGGCCACTCGCGGTAAACCCTCTATCCGAAGGTTGCATCCGATCCACCCAGCGCGTTTCGCCGTACTCTTGAGCGGCTTACGCCTGACTATGCGATCCTCGGTAATCGAAGAGCCGCGAATCGCCGAACCAAAAACCACAGTGGAGAATCGTCGATCGTACTCGAGCAGAATATACGTCGGGCATCTGTCAGCACGGATGGCGTCTATCATCGGCACGTATGCCGCTCCCGGAATTACAGCACCAAAGCGGCCATCCTTTCCTTTCAGCTGGTAGCGCGAGGCGCAGACCCCGCACTCAAAGTCAGCGACCGGGGTGTTCGCACCAAGTCGGATCAAGCGATCCGACTCGCAAGCCAGACAAAACAAGTTATATTCCGCCCACGTTTCCAGGACGATTCTAGCGATCTGCGTTCTGGCGACAAACCCCGCACCCAACGTGAAATCGATTAAAGGTGAATAGAGCACGGTGGTAGCTGACTTGGCATATTTTCCATGCCCTTCAAACACGATCGAGCCATGGTCGCGGAGAAGTTGCAGCGTTTGTCGGATTTTCGCCCCAATATGTTTATTGTCAGGATAGGCGATCCCAAGTTGAGGTTCGTATTTCAAGATATCGCGCAGCTCAAACCGTTGAGGAAGCCGTTCAACGATTTCGGCAATGAGCTCTTTCCAAGGTCTACGCACGCAATCTCCTTTGGAATACTTGCAAGTACTAGCGCTCGTTCAGATAGAAGTAACTACGGTGTTCGGCTGAACACCGTGCGGTTTCGGCGTGGCAGTGGAGACCGAATTCCCGACAAGCTGAAGTAGACCAGCAGGGTAATCGCGGTGACCACTCCGACCGCGATGCGGATCTCGGGTGCAAAACGCAGCGGCGAAAAGAACCCCTCAATCGTGCCGGCGCAGACGAGCATGGCGACAGCGCCGATGACCAGCACGCCGGCGCGGCGCGCGTTTTGTTCGAGAGCGTCGCGCCGGCGCAGGTTTCCCGGATAGAGCACGCCGGCCCCGATTAGCAGTCCGGCTGCTCCGGCGATTTGGATCGCGGTGAGCTCGATGACGCCGTGGGGTGCGACGGTCGCCCAAAAATCGAAGCCGAAGCCGGCGTTGGTGTAGAGTGCGCCGAGTCCGCCGAGCATCAGCCCGTTTTGCAGAATGATCCAAAGTGTGGCCAGTCCAAGCGTAATGCCGCCGCCGGCGGCGATGATCGTAACTTTGATATTATTGGTGATGATCGCCGCCGACATTGCTGAGGACTCAGTTGGCGAAAACGCAAAGTTGGAGTTGTGCAGGCTCGCGGCGATATGGCCTGGGACTAGTGCTTTCGGCAAGAGCGAGTAGGCATCGGCGGGATGCGCGGTAATGATCGAGTAGGCAATCATCGCGGAGACGACAGTGATGGCGATGCATATTCCGATATAGCTGAACGAACGGCGAAACTCGCCCGGAAAAGTGCGCGCGAAGAATGTGCCGATGCGATCGCCGCCGCTTTCGACGCTTCCGCCGTACACAACCGCATGCGCACGCGCGGTAAGGCGATTGAGATAGAGGATCAGCGCCGGCTCAAAATTGTGTCCATGCGCGAAGGCCAGATCCGAGGTCACCCAGCGATAGAGCTGCCCGAGCCGCGTCAGTTCGTCGGCACTCAGGCGGCGGACGCCGCGCTTGTGCGCAAGCCCCAGCAGCGAATCCAGCTGTTCCCAGGCACTGCTGCGCCGCTGCACGAAAGCGCGCTGGCTCATATGGATCGATCGATCGGGGTACGGACACCGGAGAGCATCATGTTCTCCTATGAACTTGCAGGGCTCGGCAGCCGGTTCCTCGCGGTACTGGTCGATCTGCTCATTCAAACCGCAGTCCTGCTCGCGATCTTTTTCGGAATACTGGCTCTTGCCGCACACGGCGTAGCGATCAAACACTCGCAGGCGGTGGAGACCCTCGCGCAGTCGCTGGCGGTGGCGATTGTGGTCATCGTCGTCTTCCTACTCTTTTTTGGCTATTTCATCGCTTTCGAGGCGCTGTGGAACGGCCAGACTCCCGGTAAGAGGCTGCTCGGAATCCGAGTCGTTCGCGATGGCGGGTATCCGGTCGACACGATGAGTTCGCTTATCCGAAACCTCATTCGAGTCATTGAACTGGCGCTCGGATTCTATGCCCTTAGCGTCGTCAGCACACTGATCTCGCATGAGAATAAACGATTGGGCGATTTTGCGGCCGGCACGATCGTCGTGCGCGAAACGCGCGCTCCGTTAGACTTCGTGCAGTTTCTCACGAGCGCGGAGACGCCGGCCTTCGGAGCGGCCTCGGCAACCCTTCCACAACACGAACGAGCGCTGGTGATGCGCTTCATCGACCGCCGTGACGATCTCGTGAATGGCGCCAGGGTTAGGCTGGCGCACGATATCGCGCAGCAACTCCGGCCGAAGCTGCCTCCCGAGCTTGCGGGGTTAAGCGATGAGGCGCTGCTGGAGCGGCTTAGCGTTTCTTGAAGCGATCTACAAAGTCGCGCGCAAAGCGCAATGCGTCGTTTTTTGTGCGATGGTAGATTTCCGAGGCTTGCAGACTGCTCATGTGGCGCCCATGCTCGTGTAAGAATGTCACCGATTCCCCCACTACAATCGTACCCGCATAGCCGATCGCTCCTTTGATCGCAATGCCGGCCACCGGAATGAACCCCGAGAGTTCGCGTGCCAGCATGCGCCACCCGAATCCGCCGCCGACTACCGGCAGCAGCTGCCACATCCGCTGGACGTCGGGGTCTTGCCCGTACGCAGCTTCGATATGCAGCAGCAGCATCATTTGAATGCCGGTTATCGCAACCATGTCGCCGGCCGAGGCAAACGCGCCGAGCACGATGCCGGCGATCGGAATGTGATCGATGACCGCGCTCGCCAATGCGATTTTGAGCGCATTATTGGCGGCATCGCGCGTCAGCTTTGCGCAGACGCTCTCGCGCATCGCGGGTAAACGTCGCCCGACCGCAATTTCAACGCCCTTGCAGCAATCGATGATGTGCGGGAAAACCCGTCCGCGCAACGCCTCGCGAGTTAAGGCGGGAACGATATATTCAGCCCACGTCCCGGACGTCGGACGTATCGATGGGCCGCTGGCCTGGGCTTGCTCGTCAACCGTGAGCGCGAAGATCGGCAATCGTAACGGAATCAGGGAAGCGAGGTCGGCGCCGGCCAGGTCGCCATGCGCGCCCAAGAAGATGATGCAGCGTGCCGATGTCGTCTCGAGCGGAACTCGCGAGCGGGGCACAATCGTTTCCAGTGTCGCGGCGGCATCGAGTGGAATCACGTCGTCGGGATGTCCGGTGAGCAGCAGTCCGCGCAGAGCCGCAACGAGGGCGGGATCGCCGCAGAGCAAGAATCGAAACGGCCGGCGTGTCGTAGCGTGAACCGCCTTGACGTCGATGCCCTTGCGAACGAGCTTAAACAGCTCACCCGCTCCGATTGCTGCTGCCACTATTCTCCGCCTTGAAGTTCCTTCACCGGATCGTCGGTATAGTCGAGGTATACCAACCCAAGGAAGATTTCAAGCGCCTCAGCGTGCATCCCGCGACTGTTCGCCACCTCGGTCAGCGTCCGGTGGTTTGTTTTGGCCTCATCTATGACTGACTGCGGAGTCGATTTCGTGTCGGCAGCGATGATGGTCGCCTCGGCGATCTCGCCGGGGCTCAGATTTCCATGCAGCATTTGGCTGTAGTCCGGGCCGGATATTCCAACCCGCTGATTGAGCGCGTACTGGAACGTCTGGTACCGCTGCGGTGAGGTGCCCACGCCGAGCAGCGTGACGCGTGCCGCTTCTTGATTGGACCGCGCTAAATTATAGAGCTGATCGGCCTGCGAGGCTGCAATCGCCGCTTTCGACATCGAATCGT
>JBDTCU010000159.1:0-5582 GCA_039923415.1 Vulcanimicrobiaceae bacterium | reverse complement strand
GCGCTTCGAGGCAGTTATCCGTTTCACGTCGAGATCGAATATGACGGAAAGATCGAGCGCTTTAAAACAATTCAGCTTACCGTTGCCAACAGCCATCGGTTCGGCGGCTTCATCTATAACGAAACTGCCGCGATCGATGACGGCCAGCTCGATCTCTACAGTTTGGAGATCGGGCACTGGTTCCAAGCGATTCCGATCGTTTGGAAATTGCTGCGTCAGGCGCACGCGCCGGTGCAGGGCTTGCGTATGCGCCGCTCCGCACGTTTCAGCGTTCGGGCGCGCCGCGATCATCACGTCACCGCCGACGCCGAGCCGGCCGGCTATACACCGGCGCTCTTTGAAATTTTATCCGGCGCGCTTGTGGTGTACGCATGAGCTTGCGGCCCAAGTGGTTGCGCCCAACCTCATTTGCCCGCCGAATCGAAGACATTTCAATCGATCAGCTGCGCGAAAATGGAATTGCCGGTATTATCGTGGATTTGGACAACACGCTGCTCGGTTACCGCGCTACACTCCCGGCGCTCGGCGCCGAAACCTGGATCGCGCGGGCGTTGCGCGAGGGTTTCCAGGTTGCCATTGTAACCAACAACAGCTCGAAACTCGCGCATGAGGTCGCGCACCTCCTTGGATGTCCGTGCATTCACCGCGCCCGCAAACCACGCTCCGGCGGGTTTCGCGCGGCGCTTACGGTACTGGGAACCGCCAAGGATGCAACCCTTGTGGTCGGCGATCAGGTCTTCACCGATGTCCTGGGCGCGAAGCTCTTCGGGCTGCGCGTGATTCTCACCGAACCGCTTGTCGATAGCGAACAGTGGTGGATGCGTCCCCTTCGGGCGCTTGAGCGAGTGGTTCTTTATCGCGTCCCACGTTATGAAAAAGAGTAGGAGATTTGCAGATGCGCTATCGGAACCTCGGCCACAGCGGCCTTCAGCTCTCAGTCGTCGGCCTCGGTTCTTGGCTCACCTACGGAAGTGCGGTTGAGCGCGATACGGCGCGCGCCTGTGTATTGCGAGCCTGGGAACGAGGCGTCAACTTTATCGACACGGCAAATGTGTATGCGCGGGGCGCGGCCGAAGAGGTGCTGGGGCCGATTCTTAAAGAGCTCCACCGAGACGCGCTGGTCCTGGCGACCAAAGTCTACTTCACCATGGGCGACTCGGTGAACGAGCGAGGACTTTCGCGCAAACACATCCACGATCAGATCCATCACTCGCTGCGGCGACTCCAAGTCGACTACATCGATCTCTACCAGTGCCACCGGTACGACACGATGACCCCTCTCGAAGAAACCTGTGAGATGATGAACGATCTGGTGCGCGCCGGAAAGATTCTGTATTGGGGCGTCTCTGAATGGAGTGCCGACCAAATCAGCGCCACTGTGATGCTCTGCCGGTCGCGTGGCTGGGCCGTTCCGATCAGCAATCAGCCGCAGTATAGCGCGCTATGGCGCCGCATCGAAGAGCGGGTTCTGCCGACGACCCAAGAGTATGGACTTGGAAACGTCGTGTGGTCGCCGCTGGCGATGGGAGTGCTTTCAGGAAAATATACCGACGCTAAGAACCCGCCGTCCGGCACTCGCGCAGCCGGCTCAAATAAGGAGATGATGGAAGAGTATCTCACGGCGCCCGTATTGGACGCCGTGCAAAAGCTCAAGCCGATCGCAAATGCGGCAAACGTCTCCATGTCGCAACTCGCGCTGGCATGGTGTTTACGTCAAGGAGCGGTCACGAGCGTGATCGTCGGAGCGACCAAAGTCGAACACGTCGATGACAATGTCGCGGCCGGCGATTTGGATATCGATCCCGGCACATTTGCGGCGATGGATCAGATTTTGCTTCCCGTCGCTCCGCACGAGCCGTATCTGGCGTAGCCGGGAGCATAAGGCGAAGATGGTGGAGGGCACCTTCACCTTACGCTGATTCACCCTTGCGGGTGAAATTGCTAATTCCAGTTCGCTCGGACGCCGATCGAACCGTCTAGCTTCGGGCCCCATCCACTGAACGCCCCACTGCCTGGCGCGATCTGGATGATGCGCGTGAATGAAATAACGGGTTCGGTCGCTTGACTCTGCGTGGTCTTGGACTTAGTGCCGGTGCTCACGTTGTATTCCTTCGTTTGTTATGTTGGTGCCGCGCATTCATGCGTCTGTATAAGTTTACACACGCAAATACGCAACGGCTACCGGTTTTGTTTCATGCGAAAAAAGTCTTAGGTACCGGCACCGGCGCCGAATCGGAAAAGATACTTTAAAATAAAACGATCGAGCGTGACATTTGCGGCCGGCGTTCCGTAGTTGAAGAACACTTCGTTCCCGTTTGCGAATTTGCGGTGAAAACTCGCGGCGAGGTTGATACCGGGTACTGCGAATCCGCCGGTTCCGTTGATCGAGCGCAGCGAGAGCGAGACGTTGGAATCCGGTCCGAGCGTTTCACCCAGCGAGATACGTCGCAGCTGCTGAGAATTGAGGATTCCGGTACCGTTGTCGCGTTCGAAAGAACCGTCGTACTCCAATCCGAGCGAGATTCGGCCGAATTGGCGCGACGTGGCGGCGTTGAATTGGTGCAGAAAAAACGTCCCGAACGGCCCTTCGCTGTATCCAACATCGATCGGTGAAGGCGTACCGTCACGATAGCCGATCGTGCCGCCGAGTGTGTTGAACCGGCTGGTTTGGCCGTTCAAATAACACGGGTAGCCGGTGAAGAACGTTACACCTGCGGTCGGGCCGCTGCATCCAGGTCCCGATGGGATGTCGTAGGCGCGCAAATACCCGTCGGCCGGACTGAAGGAAAGGCTGAAGCCGTTCTTCAGGGTTGCGGTCAAGTTTGCGGTCGCGTCGGCCTGATGGACGGCTCCGGACCGGTCCAGCAAGCGGTCGGCGCCGATGAAGAGGTTATAGTTTTTGATGCCCGGCGCACTGCCGACAAAATTGAGGAATCCTCCAGGTCCGCGCACATCTGAATCCGGGGTAAAGCCGTCGATCGGGTTATAGTTCGGGCTGATGTCGTCGTATTGAAAGTTTACTTCGTAGTTTGGCTTATGCACGTCGACGAAACCGTTAAAACTTCGAGCGAAACCGGGCGCCGGGACGTAGCTGCCCTGCTCGAACGATTGGTCGAGCGCTCCGACAAAACCGTTCTTGAGATTGCGAAAGGCCGCTCCGAATTCGCCGGTGGCGTCGTCGCCGGCCAGGCTGTGATGGGCAATCACCCCGTCGCTCCAATACAAAAAGGTGCGATCGGGCAGGGCGTGTTTGTAGCCGTAGGCGATGTCGTCGAACTCGTTTCCGGTAATTTGGTCGTACCCGCGGAATGAAAGCGCGCCGAAACTCTGCTTTCCAAATGACCCCTCGACTTTGGCTCCGCGATCGAACGGACCGATGTTCGGTGAATAAAAAATTTGATACGGCGCAGTGGTGATGCCGCCGGGCGGCGCGGCATCGGCGTTGATAAAAGTTGCCCCCTGGGCGAAGAACGGGCGATACTCTTGAAGGTTTCGCCGAAACTCCTGCGGCGCGATGGTTTGCTGGTCGACCTCGACGTTTGAAAAATCCGGGTTTGCGGTTCCGACAAAGTTGATCGTGCTCGTGATCGGGTAGCTGAGGTCGATGCCGTAGTTGCGGACGCTTTCGGGTTGGAACAAGCCGTTGGATTGCGCAAACTGTCGTCGGTCCGCGCCGCCGCTGGCGAGGGCGTAGATTTCAGCGCGCGGCCGCGGTCGGCTGGTACTTCCGCTTCCGGAGAGCTGCAGACCCGAAAGCCCCGGCCAGAAGCGCGAGTCGGTGAACTGCGGAAATCCTTGCCCGATACCACCATCCTGCATGATGCCGTCGAAGGCCCAGGTGTAGTGCTCGCCGATTCCGGCTAGATTGCGAATGACGTTGATCCGCCAGTTCTGCGGCTTACTCGGCCCAATCCGCAGAACGTTCAGCGGAATAATCATGACCGCGCTCCAAGAGCCTCGATCGACCGTCGCGGCGGCTTGCCACAGCGGCTTATAGCGAGCGTTCTCGGCGGCTTGCTGGTAGCGGACCCCGCGCGGCGTGGTTTCGAAAAAGTAGGTGAGGTTTCCATCACTCGTGTCAATTCCGATCCCGACGAAATCGTCCAGCCCAAAACCGACATCGTTGGTGGCTTGGGCGTCCACGATTGACGTGCCGGCTTGCTCTGCCTTGAAGCCCACGTAGAGATTCTGGCTGTCGTAGAGCAGGTAGGTGCTGGTCGAGTGCCCGGCTGCGGCGCGGGTCGTCAGATTCTCCATTCCAGAGGCGGTCGGCAGCATGCCGGTTTGCCAGGCAGGGTCACTCAAGCTAGGGTCGAGCGTTAAGGGGTGAGGAGCCCGGGCTCCCGCGAAGCTCGTCCCAGCCGTAACGGCGGCCGCAACCGCCGGCGTGAAACCTGCGGTCAAGAGCAACGTACAGAGAACGAAGGTGAGCAGACGCATTGCAAACCAAGCATCGCTCGGCCGCGTTACTTCCGTCTTTAGAAAAACATCAAAATCACCAAGTGGAGCTCGTATGAGCATGTATCAGTTCGGACCTTTTCAGCTTGACGCGCAGCGTCTGATCCTGATCTTAGACGGCTCGCCGCTAGCGCTCGGGCCGAAGGTCGTCGAAACCCTGCTGGCGCTGATCGAACATCCCGGCGAAGTGCTTTCAAAGAGCGATCTGCTCGACCGGATTTGGCCGGAGGGTTTCGTCGAAGAATCGAATTTGGCGCAAAACATTTACGTGCTGCGCAAGACCCTGCGCGCCCATTGGAGTGTAGACGCAATCGTGACGCTGCCGCGGCGCGGGTATACGTTCGCCGGTGCGGTGAGGCAGTGTGCCGAGGTGCACACCCGTCCAATCCAAACCGCACCGCGGAAGACTGCCTGGCACTGGCCGGCGATCGCGGTCGCCGCGATCGTGCTGCTGCTCGCCGGAGCGGCGCTGAGCAAACCGCGGACTGTTCGACCCGCTCTCAGTCCGCAGGGCGCGCGAACCTACGCGCTGGGGCGCTATTATTGGAATCTGCGAACCAAGGAGAGCCTGCAGAAAAGCATTGCGAATTTCACCGGAGTGGTACGCAGCGATCCGGGTGACGCGCGCGGCTATGCCGCGCTCGCGGATGCGCACGCAATTACCGGCGAATATGAGTACGGTAAGCAGACATCCGAGTACGCGCAAGCCAAAGCATTTGCCCATCGGGCGCTTTCCATCGACCCCAGCTCGGCCGAGGCCTACGCAGTCCTAGGAGTGATTAGCGAAGATACGCATGGCGGGGATGTGCGGGCGCAGGCCTACTTCCGGCGGGCGATCGCGCTGGACCCATCGTTTGCTCCTGCCCACCAGTGGTATGGCATCTCGGTCCTGATGCAAGGAAATCTTCCGCTGGCAATGCACGAACTGCAGACCGCGGCCAACCTCGAGCCGGTTTCGGTTGCAACCTTTGCTTGGCTCGGTCAAGCCGCTTATTTTGACCGCCGCTTCAGCGATGCTTTAGGGTACGAACAAGAGGCTCTGGATCTCTCACCAAAGCGTGCCGATGCCTTGGTTATTATGGGGATGGCCTACGAACAGCTCGGCCAATTTGGACGCGCAGTTG
>JBDTCU010000158.1:0-6860 GCA_039923415.1 Vulcanimicrobiaceae bacterium | reverse complement strand
ACTATCCGGCCATCTTTGCCGCCGCAATTCTCAACGTTCAGCCGATGGGTTTTTATTCAACCGAAGTACTCATCAACGACGCGCGCCGCCATAAGGTCGTCGTCAAACCGATCGAAGTCAATGCAAGCCGCTATTGGTCGCATGTCGACGAGACCGGTTCGCTGCGTTTAGGGTTTCATCTCATCCGCGAGTTGGGCGAAGCCCAGCGCAAACAGCTTGAATCCGCGATCGCACGAGGGCCTTTCGCCGACATCCTCACGTTTACGCAACGCACCGGATTAACGAAAGAGGTACTCGAAAACTTGGCGATCGCCGGCGCATTCGATCCGTGGTTTCAGCATCGGCGCGAAGCGATGTGGGCGCTGCGCGGAATCGGCGAACGAGAGGCTCGCGGAGAACTCGGCCGGATGATGGATATCGAAGAGCCGCGGGCACGCTTCGCGCGCTTGGGTGCCGAAGAGCAAACCGGCTTCGATCTGTGGTCGACCGGTGTGTGCGCAACCCATCAGCCGATCGAGCATTTCCGCGTTCGGCTCGATGCTCTGCGGGTTATCACGGCTGCAAAATTAGCGGGAATGCCGCGCAATCTGGTCTGTAAAGTAGGCGGTATGGTCATCACCCGCCAGCGTCCCGGAACCGCCAAAGGCTTTGTCTTCTTAACGCTCGAGGATGAAACCGGCATAGTCAACGTGATCGTGCGTCCGGATGTCTACGAACGCAATCGCGCTGTTGTGCGCCAGTCTCAAGCCTTGATCGTCGAAGGCGTCTTACAGAAGGAGCAAGGCTGCGTTGATTTGATCGCCAAACACTTCTGGCGGTTCGATACCGGCTCACTGCTCGACGGTGTCCATTCCCACAATTTCCACTGATAGAAGCTCGGCGCAGACGCGCCGAGCCGGAGAGGACGCAGCACCTGAATATCCCAGTGCTTCACGCAAAACGGTTAGATCTGCTGCCCATTCGCGGATCGCACGCCGACGAGCTTTGGCCCTTAGTTGACGACGATCGAATGTGGAGTTACTTCCCGTCCTTGCGACCAAAGACAGTCGGCGAGCTACGTCGTCGGTTCGAAAAATGGGAAGGCGGCTCTCCGCGCGCGGGCGAGCTTTGGCTGAATTGGCTCTGTCGCGACCGCGCGAGCGACGCGCCTATCGGCACATTGCAGGCCACCGTTCGCCAACCGCAGATTGCCTATCTGGCTTACGCCGTCTATCCGGCGCATCAGCGCAAAGGTTATGCCCGGGAAGCTATCCAGGCGGTGATCGAGCATCTTCACGCCGCTCACGGGGTCAGCCGCCTCTATGTCGAGATGGATGCCGCAAACGTCCCCTCATTCCGGCTCGCGGAGTCACTCGGATTCGTTCGGAAGACGACACACCCGCCGTCGCGAGACCTTGGTCGTGCTGCCGAAGCGAACGAATATTTGTACGAGTTAAGGCTCTAAATTGGCTGCAGCGCTCGGGAACGGGGCAACGGCATCTTCCGACAAGGCCGCCTCCATCGTTCTGACACTGTCGATAGGTTCGGCCACATCATCGGAGGGGCTCGTCACGATCCATGACGCCGCCATTGCAACAATCAAAAGTAATGCGCCAAACCACCACGCAGCACTCGGCAGATGCCAGGACTTTGAGGTGTAGGCAAAGACGCCGCTGAACAGTAGCGGCCCCAAGATAGAACCCAGACTGCGCAGCATGTTTATTGCGCCCTGCAGTTCGCCTTGCTGATTTTCGGCAACGCGGCGTGTCATAATCGCTTGAGCGGCCGAAGATGAGATCATTCCCAACGAACTGACGACCAAACTAATCCAGAAGAGCACTTGCGATCCGCTTAAAAAAGCGAAGCCGAGAGAACCGAAGAAAAAGCCGATCGCGAGCGAACGGCGCTCGCCGAATCGATTTACCACCGGCTGCACGACGAAGGCGCCTATAACGATGGTAGCGGCGCCGACGACAGCGAGCGCAATTCCGTTCATCCCGAGGGTCCAATGAAATACATAGATCGTATACAACACGAAGAGCGTCGGCAGCGCTTCGTGAGCGATATATCCGATGAAATTGACAATCGAGAGCCCGAACAGTTCACTATGCTGCTGCAGCAATCTGAGTGCGCCGAATGGATTGGCTCGCGCCCAGGAAAACGTATTGCGTTTTTCGAGTGCAAGTGATTCCGGCAGTACCAGCAGTCCGTAGGCGAAGTTAGCCAGGCTCAAGATGGCCGCACCCCAGAACGGAAGCCGCGGATCGATATTTCCAAGTAGGCCGCCGACCGCAGGTCCAATAACGAAGCCGATCCCAAAACACGCGCTAATCATGCCGAAAGCGCCCGCCCGGCGATCTGCCGGCGTAACGTCAGCAACATAAGCGCTTGCCACCGCGATGCTTGAGGTCGTGATGCCTGAGATGATCCGACCCAGGAAGAGCCAGCCGATCGACGGCGCAAGCGCCATCACGATATAATCCAGGCCGGTGCCCAGGTTGGAGAGCAAGATGATCGGCCGACGCCCCACCTTGTCGGAGAGCACCCCGAGAATCGGTGATACGACGAGTTGGAAGACCGCAAAGATCGTACCGAAGACTCCGGTGATGAGTGCGGCGTTTGCAAAGTCGTTTCCCAAAAACGTGAGAATCAGCTTGGGCAAGACGGGCACGATAATTCCGAGCGCGAGCATGTCCAAAAGCACCGTGACGAAAACGAATGCAAGCCCGGCTCTGTGTCGATTTAGCACTACGCGGCCCCCTTACCGGACACGCCGATCGATCTGCCGCCGGTTACGTTCGCGGCCAGATCAAGAAGGCTTGCTTACCGCTTCGAGGGCTCTTCTCGCTTTGATTGCCTGTAGTGGGTCGAACATCGGATTGAGCGTCAGCGCCCTTTGCAGATACTCCCGCGCAGAGGCATTCTCACCGGCAGCGCGAGCTATCATGCCCGCATGATAAAATAATCTTGCGTCGACGGTTCCCAGACGCATCGCTTCTTTAATCGATGTCTGTGCTTCTTTGATTTTCCCGGCTTTGAGCGCGGTCCAAGCGAGTGCATCCGCGCCGTAGATGTCTTTACGCACCGCGTATTCACGCTTGGCGTTGGCGTAGGCTTCCTGCGCTTTCATATCGTGATCGGCGTGGAAAAGTGCGAGCGGCCGATTGTAGATCACGCCCGCAATTCTGCTGCGATTGCCGATCACTTCCACCAGAGCAAACTGATTGGCGGCTTCCCTGTCTTGTCCGGTAAGTTTGTACAGGCCTCCGAGTGCGGCGACGTACGTCGGGTCGGGGAGCACTTCAATGGCGGCAGTATATTGCACGATCGCATCTTGCAAATCGCCGCGCGCCGCGCGCACTTGCCCCATACCGGCCAGGCAGCGTCTTCAAGCGCGCATTCGACCCGACGAAAGAGAGTCCCGAGGGAACGTCTCAGATGTCGGCGGCTTCGCGCGTTCCGCGCACAGCGGAAGGTACGCGCCAGTACCGCAAAGCCCGAGCGGCTTCATCGGCTCCGGGAGAGCGCATCAGTCCTCGGTCTGAAAAAAGAACCGCTAAGAGCATTCGTGGAACCCCAATCGACCTGTCGTTCGATACAAGCCCCGCCCGCGAATTACCTACCGCCTTAGGGCGGCCCGGCATCCGGAAAACGATTCGGAAAGTACTTTTTTAGATAGGGTTCGAGCTGCGCGTCCGGTGGAAGGACGTAGTCGGGCATCGGGGACGGCAGTGCCATCTGGTGAGGCGGCAGCTGGAAAGGATCGCGGTTACCGGGATAACAGATCGGCCATGGGACATTGCCGTCTTCCGATCCGCCACTGTAGTACTCGAGCTCGTAGTGCACGCGAGAGCAGTGATTCGAACCATCGGTCCAGTGTTGAATCGGCGTGAGCAATCCATGACCGCCCTGGAAGGAGCCGTTCTGTCCTTCGAAATCGACGCGGGAGAGGTGGGCAGAAGCCGGGGTCGCGAGCGACGGCGGAACGCTCAGCGGGTTATTGGCGGCGCGCGCTTGCGCGATGGTTTTCGCAAATTGCTGCTCTTGCTGGGCAAGGTCTTCACCGGAGATCACCGAGCTCGCATGATGAACCGCTCGCGGCGGTTCCGGCGTAAGCGCTTTGGGCGTGATCCGCGCCAAATCGCGATGAGCGGGGCTCTCTTTGCGCGGCCGCGGCAAAAGCTGCTTGGGTTGCGGGGCGGGCGGCACTATATCGGGATGCATCGCCGCAGCGGCCCGCGCGTGCGTTTGCTTCTCTAGATGCAGTGAGCTCGACGTGGTGATGATAAACTTCGGCGGAACGAGCTTGGCCTCGGGGATCCTCAGCCAGCCCCAGCGCACCAGCAGCGGCCCGACGATCAAATGTAAGATCGCCGAGAGGACAACGGCAAACTCAAGGACGCGCTTGCGGCGTCGCGTTCTCATCTCTTTCACGATGCTCCGGGAAGGTTAACGCCGGCTGAGTTTATTCCGTTACGACCTTTAGCGGCAGGTACTCGATGCCGGCCTGTTCGAGGATATGTTTGCCTTCGTCATGGAGCAGAAACTGCACGAATGCGTCAGCCGCTTTCCGGTGCTGCGCGGTCTTGAGGATCGCGATCGCGTAGACTGCCCCGGCATCGCCGCGGAGCACTATCGCCGGGATATGACGCGCGCTAGCTTCGGTAGAATACAGAAACGCCGCGTCCACATCTCCGCTCTCCAACCGTACGAGCAGCGCCTCCTCCGGAAAGACTTGCGCCGGGTTGTCGTTCGGCCCCAAAATCTGAGCGGCCGCTTGTGGGCGTCCTTGCTGATTCGCGAGCAACGTGAGCGCCCGTATCGAGCGCGTACCTTTGGGATCGAGTTGCGGGTCGGTGCGTCCAATTCGTAAGCCGGGTGTCGAGAGCACGTCCAAAAGCGAGCGTTCTCCGCGCGCCGCGGCTTCGAACGACGTCGCAAACCGGGATTTCGGCGAGTAACCGATCGTCATCGGCGAGCTGCCGAAGATCGTGTAAGAGGTGATGAACTTTCGCGCGATCAGGTCGTCGAGCACTTTAGGATCGGCGCTGATAAAGACGTCGGGATTTCGAACGCCGTCTTCAATAAGATGCGACAACGCAACGCTGCCCTTACCTTCGCCGAGAAACGTCGCGCCGCTCGAGCGGGTAAATGCGCTTGAGATCGGTCCTTCCATCGGCGTCACCAGCGAGCCGGCATAGACCACGTTGAGCGTTCCGCCGATCGGAGCAGGCGTCAGCGCGGATAGCAAGAGGAGGAGTATAGGCGAAAGCATGAGCGTATGGTTCGAGTCGGCTGAAAGACATTCCTCAATCACATAGCGAATACGGGGTCGTATGGATGACAGCAAGCATCGGCATGAATCCGGATGGAATCCGGTAACGCGTACGCTGCTATGGGTCGGCGTTGCCGGCCTCTCAGCGGCCCTGGCCTTCACCGTCGTGCGCGCCAGGGCAATGCGCGCACCGTCCGATCCGACCAGCGAGCGCATTCAGCAGCTGATCGACGAAGCCAACCAGCTTCTGAAGACGCTTGACGATCAAAGGCACGCCTAGCCTGCCGCTGCGCAGCGGCGCCGAACTCGAACTCGCCTTCACGGATCTTCTCGCAAACGGACAGGCCGTCGGCCGCTCCGGAGGGCAGGTCGTTTTTTGCTTTGGGCCGCTGCCGCAAGAGCGCGCCGTCGTCCGAATCCGTCAGATCAAGCGCACCTACTCGGTGGCGGATTTAGTTCGGATTACGCTCCCCAGCGCGATGCGCACCAAGCCGTTCTGCCCGGTATTCGGTGAATGCGGCGGCTGTCAGCTCCAGCATCTGCAATATCCCGGCCAGTTATCGTGGAAGCGCGATTTGGTACGCAATGCGCTGCAGCGAATTGGCGGATTTGAAGACGTCAAGGTGCGCGAACCAATCGGCATGACCAATCCGCGGGCGTATCGTAATAAGATGTCGCTGGTCGTCGACCATCACTACCCCGAACCTAAACTCGGATTTTACCGGCAGCGCTCGCACGATGTGGTGCCGATCGACGGCTGCCCTATCGTTGCCCCGCCTCTCAACGAGATCATCGGGCGTCTGAACGGCCTGCGCTCGACTCACGATGCCGCTCCGCTTTTCGAAAAGGCGCGTCATATTGTCGTGCGCACGGCGCGGTCGAGCGCGCAAACTGTCGTGACGATTACCAGTACGACGCGATCCGACGAAGCCGTGCGGATCGCGCAGTCGCTGATGAACCAATTGCCGACCACTATTGGTGTTACCAACTCATTTGAGTTGAGTGGTCCGAATGCGATTCTGGGACGCAGACAGATCGCGATCGCGGGCGTCGGACAGATCGAAGAATCGATCGGCGGGGTGCGTTACCGCGTCTCTGTGGGATCCTTCTTTCAGGTCAACGTCGAGATCGTCGGACGAATCTTTGAATTCATGCAAGCCGGTCTGGGTCAGCCTCGCAAGATCGTCGACCTCTACTCGGGCGCTGGAACCTTCTCGCTCTTCTTCGCCAAACACGGTTGCGATGTGGTCGGAATCGAAGAGAGTCCACAGGCGGTCGCCGAAGCCGGCGAGAACGCGGAGCTAAATCAGTTGACGCAGCGCCTGCGTCTGATCGCCGGCCGAGTCGAGCAGGTGGTAAGCGGTGACGCCGGCCGCGCGGCCTTAAAAGAGGCGCAGATAGTCTTCTTGGACCCGCCGCGCAAGGGCTCCGATGAAATCACGCTGGAAGCGATAAGCGCGGCCGGCGTACCAAACATCTGGTACCTTTCCTGCGACCCGGCTACGTTGGCCCGGGATTTAAAGTTTCTGGCCGCCAATGGATACCGGCTGGGCGTCGTGCAACCATTCGATATGTTTCCGCAAACCGGTCATGTCGAGACGCTCGT
>JBDTCU010000157.1:0-3389 GCA_039923415.1 Vulcanimicrobiaceae bacterium | reverse complement strand
GGAGTGTCGCCTCGCAGATCGGCGTTGCCCAGGGTTCGCTGCAAACAGCGCGAGGCAAGTATGCCGAGGTGGTTTCGCCGGCCCGGATTACGGCTCAGAAAGCCTTGCTGGATTTGGCCCAGCAACAACTCGGCTACACTCGGATCACCGCTCCGGTAGACGGATACATCGGCGAGAAGAGCGTTGAGCTCGGTCAGACCGTCGGCGCAGGTATGACCCTGATCACGCTAATCCCGTCGAAAAATATCTTCGTTACTGCAAATTTTAAAGAAACGCAAGTCGGCAACATGCACGTCGGCCAACCGGTCGACATTACGGTGGATGCCTATAAGGGCGTTACATTCCACGGGAAGGTTCTCTCGATCAATCCGGCCTCGCAGAACACCTATGCGCTGGTCCCGACTCAAAACTCGACTGGGAATTTCGTGAAAGTCACCCAGCGTATTCCGGTTAAGATATCGATTGACGACGCCGACCCCAACAAATATCCGATGCGCCCCGGCATGTCGGTCGAAGCTGCGGTCAAAGTCAAGTAAGAAACGTGCTATCGCGCGAATCGGCGGTCGGCTTTTTTGTCCTGGGCATCTCGAATTGGATGTTAGCCGACGTAACCACATCGCTCTCGGGTTTTTGGACGTTCGGCGCAGCGCTGGTTTTGAGTGGTGTGGCGCTCTCGCAGATTTTCGTGCCCCTCTCGATTGCGGTATTGGGGAGTGTGCCGCCCAAAGACGTGCCGGCCGCATCGGCGTTCTTTAACCTCTCGCGCCAAATTGGCGGAAGTATCGCCACCGCGGTCCTGGTAACGGTGTTGGTTCGCGGAATCGCCGGCCATCAGGTTGCCTTGGCGGGTGAGATCACCCTTCACGCTTCCGCTATTCAAACGTTCTTACAAACGCACGGCGGCCAATACTCAAAGAGCGCTCTGCAGACTCTCGGCAATCTGGTCGCAGGCCAGGCGCTGGTCCTCTCGTATGCCGATACATCGCGCTGGGTCGCAATCATCTCAATACTGCTCTCACCGCTGGTGTTCTTGCTGCGCCGAACCGGGCCGCGAGTCACTCCGGTACCGGCTGAATAGGAGTTCACGTGTTTCGCTCTACTCTTGCAACGTTCGTCCTGATTGGATACGCCGGGCTGCTCTGCGCTCAGGGGAGCGCGCAGCCTGCGCCGGTCTTGCCGAAGGTTCCGAACGTTGCGCCTGGGTACGGTGCACCCTCGATCGCGGCTCCCAGCCCCGATATCGTCGGCGACACTGCGCAGCCGTTCGTTGGATTGACTCTAAGCGACGCAATTGCAATGACGCTCTCCCACGATCCCCATTTAGCGATCGATCAAGCCAATCGCCGGATTGCCGGGTATCAGGTCGTTGCCGCACAGGGCGCCTACGATCTGCGTTTTATGGTTGCGCCCAACTTTGAGCACAGTTCGCAGGCACCCACCAACGCGTTTTTCGCCGGGCCCAACTTCGGTCCGCTGGTTCAAAATACGCAAGCGCTCAATGCCGGAGTCCAGGGGACGCTGCAAAGCGGTACGCAGTACAGCATCACCGCGAATGCTCAGCGGATCGACAACAACAGCACGATTAACGCCTTCGATCCGTACTATCCGTCGGCGCTCTCGATCAGCCTGACTCAGCCGCTGCTGAAGAACGGCTCGATCGACGAGCCGCGCCGGCAGCTTCAGCTTGCAAAGCTGAATGCCGACAGTACCGATGCCCAGACGCTGGTAAGTGCTTCCAATACGATTGCAACGGTTGAAAACGCCTACTGGGATCTAGTGGCGGCGTGGCGTAATGTCGCGATTCAAGAAGATGCACTCAAACAGGCGATCGCGCAGCAGCAGAGCAACGAGCGGCTCGCCAAAGCCGGCGAAAATGCGCCGATCGAAGCCGTTCAATCCAGCACTCAAGTAAACATTTTTCAGGACGACGTGTTCTCCGCACTTCAAAATGTCGCGCGTCTGCAAAATCAGCTCAAAGGACTGATGCTGGGGAACCCGGCCGATCCGATCTGGATGGCAAACATCGTGCCGACCTCGCCGGTGCTCAAGCTCCCGCCCGAACCGACCTTGGCCGACTTAATGACCAAAGCACTGCAAACCCGGCCCGAAATTCAGCAAATTCACGACGCGGCGGCAAGCGCCGGCGTCAATGCGAAGTATGCCAAAAATCAAATGTTGCCGCAGGTGGACGTGCAAGCCGGCTATACGACCAACGGGTTTGCGGGTCAAGCGACCAATCCCGCAAACAGTCCGTTCAACGCCAGTACGGCCGCCCAGTTTACTGCGATAAACCAACTGATCTCGGTGGTGGACCGGGGGTTGCCGCCCGGCCAACAGATTCCGTTGTTGGTTCCGTCGGGCGGGCAAACGCCTCCGGGTTATCTGGTTGGAAATCTCAATCAGTCGCTCAAGAATCTAGCCGATGGAAAATTCCCCGCCTACGCTGCCGGCGTTACGGTTACGTTCCCGTTCGGAAATCGCACCGCCAAGGCAAATTATGCGATCGCGCAGGAACAGGTCCGGTCCGCCGCCTTCCAAGAGATCGGGTTACTGCAGCGCGTGGCGATTGAATCGCGCGATGCGTTGCAGACCTATCGGACTGCCGAATACCGTTTGATCTCGGCGCGGGCTGCCCGGATCGCCTCAGAGCGCGTGCTGGCGAGCGAGCAGCGCCGTTTCCGCAGCGGTGCCTCAACGACGTTCCTGGTCCTGCAGCGGCAAGTTCAGCTTCAAGAGAATCGCGGACGCGAACTGCAGGCTCAAACCGACTTAAACAAGGCGGTTGTCGAACTGGAACGGGTGAGTGGAACGATCCTGCACAACAACAACGTTAATCTAACAACCATCGGAGAGGAGACACTGCCAAAATGAAACGTATCGCGCAAGTCCGGATCTCCAAGCTCTCGCAGCGCAAGCTGCAGGAGCGCTCGGCGGTCTTATTCTGCCGTGCACTCGAGCGCTGGAACGTTCGTAATCCGATTATAAAGTAAACGCCACAATCTCGTGCTTGTCACGATGATTGGTCCAGAACCGTTCGCCGTCCCAGGCGAGCGAGCGCGCTTGAAACGGCACCTGCGCGATGTCCTCGGATTGCGGTTCGTCGGAATCCAGATTCACGCGGGTAATCCAGTAACGGTCGCTCTCTTCGTCGTCGGTCGTCATCAGATAGCAGCGTGCGTCGGCGAAAACTATTCCGCAAATGCCGTGCGCAACGCCGATCGTGCGATCGACCTTCCCGGTTTCGTCCAACGCTAGAATGTGCTGTTTGTACCACTGGGTAAGGAATAGCCGGTCGCCGTCATACCCGATGTAGGAACCGGTGTCGTCGGGGCACGCGATCCTATGCGTACTTTCAAAACCGTGTCCCATCATGTAACGCCGAATGAAGC
>JBDTCU010000156.1:0-7446 GCA_039923415.1 Vulcanimicrobiaceae bacterium | reverse complement strand
TGTGTATCACTTTGAACGCACAAAACCATGCAAACGGCGCGGATGATGCTCTGCCTAGTGCGCAAAGCTGCGCAAGCGAACCCTGCAGGTGCTTCCTTGCACGGATCTCCTACCCAGGTCAATGGGGGCACCGACCCGAAACCGAGGCGGTTCAATATAAAGCAATAGAACATAACGAAATATAGGAGTACTTGTGCCAGAATCCGTCTCAATTGAGATCGGCGGGCGCACCCTGGTCATCGAGACCGGCGAACTTGCAAAACAAGCCAATGGGTCAGCTCTCGTCCGCTACGGCGAACAAAACGTCGTATTAGCCGCCGTCACCGCTTCTGAAAAGCCGCGTGAAGGCATCGACTTTTTCCCCTTAACCTGCGACTTCGAAGAGAAAATGTACGCTGCCGGAAAGATTCCAGGCGGATACATTAAGCGTGAAGGCCGCCCGTCAGAACATGGAACGCTCTCGGCGCGTCAGATCGACCGCCCGATTCGTCCGCTCTTTCCGGCCGGTTTCCGCAACGACGTTCAACTTATTACCACCGTGCTCTCGATCGATCCCGAACTCGACGCCGACGTGTTAGCGGTCTGCGCTGCCGGCGCGGCACTCGCGGTTTCGGACATTCCATTCGACAAAACCGTTGCCGCAGTTCGAATCGGACGCGAAAACGGTACACTCATCATCAATCCAAGCCTGCCGCAGTATGAAACCGGCGGCATGGAGATCGTCGTCGCCGGAACGGCCGATGCGGTCATGATGGTCGAGGGCGGCGGAAACGAGTTCTCGGAGGACGATTTCCTCGAAGCGGTTGCGCTCGCTCACGAAGAGATCAAAAAAATCGTCAAAGCGATCGATCAGCTCGCAAAAAAATGCGGTAAAGCCAAGCGCACCTATCCGCTGCTCTCGATCGATAAGGATCTCGACAAGTGGGTTCGCAAGACGTTTGCCAAAGACGTCGCCAAAGCGATGCGAGTCATCGAAAAGGCCGAGCGTAACGAAGCATTCGCGAAACTCTCGCGCAAAGAAGCGATCGAGCGGATCGGCGATAAGAATCCCGATATTCTCGCCATGCTGAACGATTCCAAGAACGTCGAGTTTGAAAAGATTATCAAGAACATGGAAGAGGACGAACTGCGCACGATGGTCGTCGACGAGAAGATTCGTCCCGACGGCCGCAAGAACGACGAGATTCGTCCGATCTGGAGCAAGGTGCACTACGTACCCCGGGTTCACGGTTCGGGCGTCTTCACGCGCGGACAAACCCAGGTCTTCACCGCTGCCACCCTCGGATCGCTCTCCGACGAACAGCGATTGGATGGGATCATGGCGATTCCGAACAAACGCTACATGCACTACTACAACTTCCCGCCGTATTCGGTTGGTGAAACCCGCCCGATGCGCGGACCCGGCCGCCGCGAAATCGGCCACGGCGCTTTGGCCGAACGTGCGCTCATCCCGGTGCTGCCGCCAAAGGAAGATTTTCCGTACACGCTGCGCCTCATTAGCGAAGTGCTTGAATCAAACGGCTCGTCTTCGATGGCGTCGGTCTGCGGAAGCACGCTCGCGCTGATGGACGCCGGCGTACCGATCAAAGGTCATGTCGCCGGTGTCGCGATGGGCCTGGTTCTCAAAGGCGACAAACACGCGATCCTGACCGACATTCAGGGTCTGGAAGATGCGCTCGGCGAGATGGATTTCAAAGTCGCCGGAACGACCGAAGGCATCACCGCGATTCAAATGGACATCAAGGTGCAAGGCATTACGATCGAGATCATGCGCGAAGCGATGATCGAAGCCAAGAAATCGCGACTCTTCATCATCAATAAGCTCAAAGAGACGATCGACGAACCGCGCACCGAACTCTCGAAATTCGCTCCGCGCATGATCATTGTGAAGATCAATCCGGCCAAGATCAAAGACGTGATCGGCCCCGGCGGCAAGATCATCAACAAGATCATCGCCGACACCGGCGTCACCAAGATCGACATTGAGGATGACGGCAGTGTGTTCATCACCTCGGCCGATGGCGAAGCCGGTGATAAGGCTAAGGCAATCGTCGAATCACTCACCAAGGATGTGCTGGTCGGTGAAACCTACATGGGCACCGTCACCCGCCTAATGACGTTCGGCGCATTCGTTGCGATTCTACCGGGCAAAGAAGGGCTGGTTCACATCAGCCAACTCGCGCCGACCCGGATCGAAAAGGTCGAAGATGCCGTGAAGATCGGCGACGAAATCATGGTCAAAGTTGTCGAGATCGACGAAAAAGGCCGGATAAATCTCTCGCGTAAAGCGGTCCTCGGCGGCGCATCGAGCAACGGCGACATGGAACACCCGATCCACGAACGCCCGCGCGAACGCAGCGGTAACGGCCCAACGACCTCCGGCGGTCCCGGTCGACGCCCCCGCCGCCGCTCCGAATAGCCGGTAACGTCCAACCATCGCGAAGCGAGGAGCCTGCAGAGATGCGGGCTTCTTTCTTTTCGGCCACGAAAGAGGTAACAGATTAGCTTTCCCGATGTGAGAGAGACTTTCAGATGAAACGCACCAAAGCGCAATGCGGAAAATAACTCCACCGATGAATCGCAGCGATCTACGAGATTACGAACTTCATCGTCTCGTCGCAGAGCACATACAGCGTGATCCAGAAGCCGTTCTTCGCATCGCCCTAAAATAATATTCAAAAGCGCATCAAACACCAGCACTATCGAGAATGGGCAAGCATAATCAGAGAAGGTCCCGCAAATGTTATTGAAACGCTCCTCGATAGAAGCGAACGCTCCCAGGTTTTAAGATCGTCATCTCCCGTTGCGGGTGTCCTATCCCAAGAGGAACGACTCCACGTGCTTGAACGCCTCGCTAGGGACGGAGCCAAGTGACGAGAGAACAATTTTGACCGAATTGTTCGCTCCGTCGCATCCCTTACGAATGAACCGGATGTTCTCGTCGTTGGTTCGCAGGCGATTCTCGGGCTGCATCGAGAGATCGATAACGACATAATCGTTCGTTCTATGGATCTCGATGTCTCTCGTCTTGATGGAGGCGATCGATACATCCATGAAATAGCTTGCGCCCTTGGCAATATGAGCCAGTTTGAAGAGAGCAACGGCAGGTACGTCGCCGATTCCGCTTGACGGAGTCGTTTGCAAACGTTGGTGCGCGAACGCACGACGTCAAAGTTGGATTCGATGATGTTCGTCGTTCGCAGATGCTTCCAGTGCGACTTTGGGAAGGCGTAATACGCGATCATGCGGGCGACGTCGTCACGCAGACATGCAGCTGCCTTGGGATACTGGCGTGAGAGCTCTTTTGCGAGTTTCTCGATCAGTCGCTCCGCTTGCTGCCGGCTCGCGGCGTGCATGATTTCGAGCATGCGCGTGTGGATCGTCTTGCGGTGCTTCTCGGGAACCCTGTCTTCGACGTTGCGCATTTTATGCAGCCAGCAACGCTGCTGCTTGGCGCGTGGGAAAACGGCCGAGAAGGCCTTCCAGATGCCTTGCGCTCCATCGGCAATGAGCGTCGCGACGTTCTTAAGACCACGCTCCCGCAGGTTTTCGAAAAGCGCGGTCCAGCTTTCGGTGCTTTCCCCGAAGGCATCGTCAAGCGCAAGCAGCTCCTTTTCACCCTCGATGTCGACGCCGATGACGGCGAGCATGACGCGCTTCTCGTCCTCCGCGCCGGCGTCGAGATAGACGCCGTCGGCCCAGATGTACACGTACTTATCCGCGATATGGCGGCGGGACCAGGTGCGGCAATCATCGAGGAATTGCCTGTTGACGCGCGAGACCGTCGATGGTGAGAGCGGCGTTATCTCGCCCAGCAGCGCTCTCAGCGACGGCTCGAAGTCGCGCGTCGAAAGGCCTTGCAGCCACAGCTCGTGCATCGTCTTGTCGAGTTCGGGAAATCGGCGCTTATACGGCGGCAATATCTCCGATTCAAACGGCGCCGCGCTCTCGCGCACGCGTGGCCGGCGAATCGTCACCGGCGTGCTGCCAGAGGCGATTGTTCGATGCTCTTCGTAGCCGTCACGGTAGCCCGTCTTGCTCTTCCCAGGAACGCCGGTGATACAGCCGAGGAACTCGTCGGCCTCGGCAATCAGCACGGCTTGGATGATCTCGCTTACCTTACGGCGGCAGATCTCTTCCACGACGGCCATGCGGGTGGTGCGATCGGGAATAGCAGGCACTCGTACAGCTCGTAAGCGAATCTTCTTCATTGGCGTAGTCTCCTTTGAATTCGAAGTTTTGAGGAGCTACGCCACTTCGTTAACCGTCACCCCCGGAGATCGGGCCGACCTCATTCCAGAGCGCAACGAACGGCCCCGGCGCATAAAATCTGCATGGCCAATCTCCAGCTCGATTGCCTCGCGCACCACCTCGCTTTGCACCGAGGTAGATTGCTTTCAATGACGAAAGTCATTTTCGGCTCGCAGGGGGGCGTAGCTGGAATCAGCTATCCACTAGCAAAACTTCGGATAAAGGAGCCAAATCGATGAAATTCTTTCTGTCGACATTCGCCGGCGTTTTTTTGACAGCCGGTGCGGCCACGGCACTTGCGCTCGCGGCCTCAACTCCAACCGCGTTCACTCCGGACAATCTTCACTGGGTCGCCGGGACAGGTCCCTCCAAGGGAAGCTCGGCGGCCGTGCTCTCCGGTAATCCGGACAAAGCCGGCTTTGCCGTAATCCGCGTAAACATGCCGAACGGCTACACCAATCAGCCGCATTATCACGCACATCCCGAGTACATAACGGTGATAAAAGGGTCGCTTTTGTTCGGGACCGGAAACACCATAAACAAATCCGGCGCCAAGACGCTGCCCGCCGGCTCGTTTATTGTCGTTCCAGCGGGCGTTCATCATTGGTCGATCGCCCGGGGCAACACAATCGAACAGGTCGCCGGTCAAGGTCCCCAAACGAATATTCCTATTAAGAAGGGCGGTATGTAACCGCGCGCAATTCTCGCAAGGAAAGGCGCCTGGCGGCCTGCGCGCTCGCCAGGCGCTGCATTTTGGGAGACATGACTCTGGACCCGGACGCGCTTCAAACGCATCTACGCGTTTCCTAGGGCCACAGCGCGCCATACACGGCCGAAATATGGCCGGAGGTCGTGCCGATTTCCGGGGGACGCTGCGAAGCAGCGTAGCGTTGTATCGTTTATATCACGCTGCTTTCTTCAATGCAATGGGTTTGTCGATCAACGTGCGATGCACCTGTTCGAGCAACGCGTAGCCATTGAATCGACGCCAGTGTGATTTGCGACGAATGAGCAAGGCCCAAACCGGTGCCTACGCTGACCCGGTGGTTGTCGACGAGCTTCTTGCGTTACCAAGTGGTTGGAGAGAGCGGCTCGTGAAAGTGGCAGACGCGAATTTGATGACCCCAAAGGGGCAGCAAGGCATTGCATGGTGCCTCCATCCAAACGACATTATAGTCTCCAAATATATTGCGGGCCGCGATAAGGATTACGAATACTGCGAAATCCTTATTGGCCTCAATTTGCCGGAGGTCAACCAATCAACTATCGAAGCCGGGCTCGATGAAATCGCTCGGATGTCACCGGACAAGCGTGAAGCGGCCCAGATTGCTAAAGCATCGACTGCTCGCGCCTTTGAACGGCGAAGCCGGTGAGCCGTAATTTCGTCCCGAATACTAGACTGTAATACAATTACAGACATCATCTTAGGGCCTGACGAAGATGATTCCTGAGCCATTGAGTGGGCAAACGGCGCGATATGGTCTTTTAGCTATCCGACAATCAGTCTGCACCCAGACAACAAGTGTTACGGCCCCAGCCGTAGGCCGGCGTCGACGTAGCGCGCGTTGTGCCGCTGCTCCGTGCCGATATACCAACGCAGTCCAGACCGCAACGGCGCGGATAGTGAAGCGTCGACGTGGCCGGTCGGAACTCCGTCCAGCAAGTCGCGGCGATAGAGTGCGTCTATCCGAAAACGTGAATCGTTTTCATAGGTCAGCCATAGCGAAGCAACGGTTGCGCCTTGCGGGACGCTGCCGAAACGCAGCAGCGGCTCATAGGGCTGCCTAGTGTCGGCAAATCGCAGCATCCAGGCGCGTACCGAAAGCGTCGGCGCAAATTGCCACGCGACGGATGCGCCGGTCCCGGTCGTACTACCCTGATCTAGACCGCTGGTGGATTGCGTGTAGGTCGTAACTTCCGTTCGAACGCGAGCGGTGTCGGTGTATGCGATCGTCGCCTCGAGCAATCGATTGCGATCCAGCACGAGCGAGCTATCCGCCGGCGGAATGCCGTAACGCTCGAGCAATGTCGGTAGGCGAAACGAAGCGTCGGCGCTTACGGTCGCGCTCCAACGATCGCTTGGCGCAACTTGTAAACGCACCGACGGAGTTGCAAATTGGAGTGCGGCCGGTTGCGGGAACCCGACGATTCCGCCCGTATAGCCGACCGAAAACATCCCAACTCCCGCCAGCACGTCATATCCGGGCGCAGAGAGATGCACGCCGGCGACCACGCGACCTTGCTGCAATTGAGCGGAAATTTCGGGAATAACATTCGACTCGGCATCGTACGATCCCGACGAGAGTCGATACCCCAGCGAGCCGAAAAGCGAAGTTGTCCCGCGAGTCTGCAGACCTATTTCGGCAGCGGTGTCGGCCCAGCGCGCGACGATGTCGGTCGGCCCGAGACTGGCCCCGTAGGTTCCGCGATCGAGCGTAGCTTCGGCATGAAGATCGTATTTGCGTGACTGAGTAATGCGTAGGCGAGCAGCATCGAAGCTGTTGTCGAGTGAGTCCCCAAATGAGGTGTCGAGTCGGTTCGAGGCTGAGCTTGCGCTCTCATCGATTGCGCCGTCCGCAATCGGTTGTGAGAACGAGAGGTCGGCGCGCCGGCGATGTTCGATCGCGTTGTCTGAACTTCCGAAAACGAGCGAACCCGCCGAGTTCGTGGTGCCGAATCTGAGTATCTGATCGTCACCCAAGTATCCGGCGACTTGCGGCTGGTCGGGATCTTGAGGTGTGAGCCCATAGGTTCCGCCGGCAGCTTGATCGCCGTACCGAAACCCCGCAGACGGCGCATCCGCGGTTATCTGCGCAATGTAGTGCGACGGCGTCGTTAGGAACGGCGACACTCCGGCGGCAACGTCGTAATTCGGCACTCCGGCATCGAGTATCAGCGCACCGGTCGGCTGCAAGCCGCGGTCGGAAATCTGCGGGCCGGCCAAAATGGCGGCCGAATCGGTCAACACCGTGAACGGTTTGAGAGCAACCGCCGACTCGATGTGGGCATAGGGAAGGCTCGCGATATCGTTTGGAGTTGGGATGTCGGAGATCAGCGCATCATACCGGTGGATGATGAACACCAGCGGTTCGCCCTTCGACAGCGAATCCGCCGCCGGCGAATTCTTGCTCAGGATGACGCCGGCAGTTCGGCAGAATCGGCACGAGACGCCTACCCGGTGAATTGCGCGGAGTG
>JBDTCU010000155.1:0-3136 GCA_039923415.1 Vulcanimicrobiaceae bacterium | reverse complement strand
CGCCTGAAAAGAAGCGAACCGGCGGCGGCTGCAATGAAACAGAACCGGTCGTGAGCCCCGCGTTAGCCGATCGAAGGCCGCCCTTCCGGATGAGCGAAGTGCCTTGTGGTGAAAGCTGCCGCGCTCTTCCTACTTTTGCTTGGTCTCTTGAGTGCGCAGATTGCTTTCGCATCGACGAGCATTGCGTTCATCCCGCTCGACGATCGACCGGTTACCCGGCAACTGCCGGAGCTGCTGGGGGAGATTGCCGGCCGAACAATCATTGCGCCCCCTCGCGAGATCTTGGGACGCTATCTGCAATTCGGTAATCCCGAGGCGATTTCAGATTGGCTGAGCGGCCCGCAAACTCGAGATGCCGACGCGTACGTTGTTTCGACCGACATGCTCGCGTACGGTGGTCTGGTTGCGTCGCGAGTTCCGGGTGTTAGCCTTGGGCTTGCGATCTCGCGGTTGCGCGTACTAGAAAAACTGCGCGCTCACCGCCCCGACGCATGGATTGCCGCTTTCGGCACGGTCATGCGGTTGGCGCCGACCGGCGTGCCGGCGATTGGGGCGGGGAAGGGTTTCTTCGCAGCGTACCCGGTCTGGTCGTACCTGCAGCAGTACGCCAATCTGCACGATCCGCCGTCGCCGGGTGAAGAGGTGACTGCGACGCACCTGCGGGTCTTGTTGGGACAAACCCTGCGAGCTTACCTGAACACCCGTGCGCGAAATCGCGATGCCGATCTGTGGATTCTGCGCATGACGGCCGAGCGTACGATCGACCAGGTCGTCTTGGGACAAGACGATGCCGGCCCGGTCGGACTGCATCTTCAGGACGTCGCAACTCTGCGGGCTATTGTCGAGAACGATCGGCTCGGCAAGCGGGTCTCGATCGAACCCGGAGCAGACGAACTCGGGATGGCACTGATAGCGCATGCGCTGGCGCGCGGAATTGCTTGGACGCCGCGCGTTGCGGTGCGATATTCGATGCCGGAGGGCGCACGCTACAATGATCCGCTGGAGTTCGCCCCGATCTCAAACGCCATCGACGGTTTGATTCGACTTTGCGGCGCGGTTCACGAAGAAGTTGCACCCGATCTTACCCTCTACGTACGAGTACCGCAGACCGACCCGGCGCACGACCAAGCACTGCTCGACCAGATGAACGCCGACGTGACCGCGAAGAAATCGGTAGCTTTTGCCGACTTAACGTTCTTGAGCGGAAGTTTCGCGCCGCAAGCCACCTTCGCGCAATCGCTGATGCGACTTGGAATCGCGGGAAAAATCGACGCGTACGCCTCTTGGAACACCAATGCCAACACGGTAGGAACGGCGCTCGCCGAAGCGATCGCCGCCGGTGTAGGACGCAGGGCCGGAACCTATAACGCGCTGGCCCACGCGGAGTTCACCCTCAATCGATATATCGACGATTACGCTTTTCACGATTACGTGCGCCCGGGTCTCATTGACGAATTGAATCTGCGCGGTGTGTCCGATCACACGTTGCTGATGCCCCCCGACGCGATGCAGACCGATCAACGCAATCGGGCGGCTTTGTGGCGACGCGCGCTCGACGTACTGGCGGCGGTCTATCCGCAATATGAGGATTCCGGCTTGACGATCACGCTGCCCTGGGACCGGACCTTCGAAACCGAGATCGACGTCCGAATCTCGCCGGGAACCTAGCGTTCCGGGGCGAAGGGTCTACCACGCACCCGCGCGCTTTGCGCGCGTTCTGGAGGTACTCAGATGAAACGGCTGCTTCTTTCGGCTTTATCTTTAGTAATGCTCACCTCGCTGGTCGCAACCGGCAGTGCGAAAACGATGACCCACTCGATGACGCACTCAAAGATGATGATGAAACACCAATGCGCGGCCGGAATGCACTACGTCCACGGCTACATGAAAGGCAAGACCCACGTCAAAGGCTACTGCCGCAAGTAGCGCTACGCCGTAGTCGAAGGACTGGGGGTTTTAGCGAGATCGCTCGCAGAGTTCGATGAGCACCCCGGCGGTGCTCTTCGGATGCAGAAAAGCAATCAGGTTGCCGTGAGCACCCGTGCGCGGGTGTTCGTCGATTAGACGAATGCCCGCGGCTTTTAATCGGGCTAGTTCCGCTTGGAGATCATCAACCCGATACGCGGTATGATGCAGTTTGGTCTTGGCGTCTCCGCGAAACGTCGCGATCGGCGATTCTTCGGAGAGCGGGCGCAATAGTTCGACGATCGAGTCTCCAGCCTGCAGGCCGACCGCTTCAACGTTCTGATCCTCGATCGTTTCCCGATAGACGATCGCAAAGCCGAGCGTCTTGGTGTAGAGCTCGATCGTTTCATCCATATCTTTGACGACGATCGCCACGTGGTCAAGTCTCACGCCACGATCTCCGGGGCAGCATAGAGTCCGAAAATCTCTCGCAACACGTTACATATCTCACCTAGCGTCGCTCCCGCGTCTACCGCCTCAATGAAGTGCGGCATCAAGTTTTCTTTGCCTTCGGCTGCAATCCGCACCTCGCCTAGCCGGTCCGCCACCAGAGCTGCGTTGCGACTCGAGCGCAGCCGGCCCAAACGCTCCACCTGTTCGGTTTCGACCGACTCATCGATGCGCTGCAGCGGTATCGCTAACTCGCCGCCGGTCGAGTCTGAGAACCGATTGACTGCCACTACGACCGCATCGCCGCGTTCGATGGCTTGTTGGGCGCGGTAGGCGGAATCGGCAATCTGAGTCTGCATCCAGCCACTCTGGATTGCCGCAATGCTGCCGCCGAGTTCATCGATCTGGGTTATCAGAGCCCCCGCGCGCTCGATCAGCGCGTTGGTGAGCGATTCCAAATAATACGAACCGGCCAGCGGATCGACCACATCGGCCACGCCGCTCTCGTATCCGATAATCTGTTGGGTGCGGAGTGCAACCTTAGCCGCCTGCGCGGTCGGCAACGCGAGCGCCTCATCTTTACCATTGGTATGCAGCGACTGAGCGCCGCCCAACACCGCCGCGAGCGCCTGCAGCGTAACGCGCACGACATTATTGTCGGGTTCTTGCGCGGTCAGCGTCGAACCGCCGGTTTGGGCATGAAAGCGCAGCATCTGCGAACGCGGGTCTTTGCAGCCGAACTCATCACGCATGATGTGCGCCCAAAGATAGCGCGCGGCGC
>JBDTCU010000154.1:0-3386 GCA_039923415.1 Vulcanimicrobiaceae bacterium | reverse complement strand
GGCGTCTCGGTACCGGTTGAGGCCCTGCGAGGCGGATCGGCGCAGGCATGCCGGGATGCTTTTGAGTCGATACTCGCGGGCGAACGATCGCCCCGAAGCGATGTGGTTGCGCTCAACGCCGCGCTGGCATTGCAGCTCACCGAAACCGTCGCGACCTTCGGTGAGGGTTTGGAGTTGGCACGTGAATTGCTCCGCTCCGGCAAAGCCTATCAGGTTGTCGAGCGCGCTCGGAAACTTGCGCATGAATGACATCCTGAAGCGAATCTACGAAGGCAAGCGGCGCCGCCTTGCGGCTGAAGAGCGCGCCGAACCGTACGCGACTCTGCGCGAACGCGCCTTGGCCGGTCGAACCCAAAGGCGACCATTCTTACAGACAATCAAGAATGCCGACGGTCCGGCGATCGTTGCTGAAATAAAGCGGGCCTCGCCTTCGCTCGGTCTCATCTCCAGAGACTTCGATCCGTCTGCGCTTGCGGCGGCCTACGATGCCGGGGGAGCCGACTGCATCAGCGTGTTAACCGAGTCCGATCACTTCTTGGGTGAACTCGGGCACTTGCAGATCGTGCGAGCCCGCGCGCGCTGCCCGCTTCTGCGCAAAGATTTCTTGAGTACTCGCTATCAGGTCGCGCAATCGGCCGCCTACGGTGCGGATGCCATTCTGCTGATCGTCGCCGGCCTCGACGACGAGAAACTTCGCGAGAACTTAGATGAGGCATTGCTCTATGATTTGGATGTCTTGGTTGAAGTGCATGACGCGGCCGAACTCGATCGGGCACTGAATCTCGGTGTCAATCTTCTCGGGATCAACAATCGAAATCTACGGACCTTCGAAACTGACCTCGCGGTCAGCGAACTGCTGCTGCCGCAGGTCACCTCAAACGTAACGGCTATCAGCGAGAGTGGAATGCGCGGCCCAGCCGATATCGCCCGGTTATTCGCTGCCGGCGCGCGCGGCTTTTTGGTTGGCGAAACGCTCATGCGCTCAAATGACCTGGGCGGACTGATTGAAGCCCTAAAATTGTCGTCGGTCGGTCGTTGAGAACCCGAATCAAGTTCTGCGGCTGTACCAGCCTGCAGGAAGTGATGCTGGCGGTCGAAACCGGCGCCGACGCCGTGGGAATGATTTTCGCGCCGAGCCCGAAACGGATTACCGAGAACGAAGCGCGCTATATCGCGCAGAAAATACCCCCGTTCATCACGCCGGTTGGGGTTTTTGTCAATCCGAAGCGCGAGGATATCGACCGAGCGCGCGAGATATTTCCGGATCTGGTCATTCAGCTTAGCGGCGACGAAACGCCGAGCTATACGTCCTCACTCGACGGCAAGGTGATAAAAGCCATTCATGTCGAGCCGAATTGCGAGGATACCGATGCGCTTGAGCTCGTCGCCAACCAGCATCCGCGAGCGATTCTGCTCTTCGATACTAAACATGAGGGCTTGGCCGGTGGAACCGGAATCGCGTTTCCGTGGCGAGCGATCGCCCCAATCGCACGCGGGCGTCAAATTATCGTAGCGGGCGGGCTGACGCCCGAGAATGTGTCTAATTGTGTCCGGACGATTCGGCCTTACGGCGTAGACGTTCGCAGCGGAATTGAAACCGATTTGCGAAAAGATCCAATGAAGATGCGCGCCTTCGTGCAAGCGATAAAAGAAACCGATGCAGCCTGACGACCGCGGCTACTTCGGCGAGTTCGGCGGACGTTTCGTTCCCGAAGTGCTGGTAGGTGCGTTGGAAGAGCTCAAGCTTGCGCTAACCTCGGCGAGCGCCGATCCACTCTTTTGGGCCGAATACGACGCGATACTGCGCGACTTCGTCGGACGCCCGTCGCCGCTCTATCGGGCGAATCGATTCGCTGCCGATTCGTCGAGAGTGCCGCTCGCACTCAAGCGAGAAGATCTCAATCATACCGGGGCACACAAGATTAATAACACCGTCGGTCAAGCGCTGCTCGCGCGGCGAATGGGCAAACGCCGAATCATAGCCGAGACCGGGGCCGGTCAGCACGGCGTAGCCACCGCAACCGTCGGAGCCAAATTCGGCATACCGGTCGATGTGTATATGGGAGCGCTCGATGTGCAGCGTCAGGCCCTGAACGTCTACATCATGAAATTGCTCGGCGCCCGCGTTCATTCGGTCACCGGCGGAACCCAGACCCTCAAAGACGCAACCAATGAAGCCTTTCGAGAGTGGGCGGCGCGAGTCGGCGACACGTTTTATATAATCGGCAGTGTAGTCGGAGCGCATCCCTATCCTTACATGGTGCGCGAGTTTCAGAAAGTTATCGGCATCGAAGCGCGCCGTCAGTGCCTGGAACAGTTCGGTCGCCTTCCCAGCGACGTAATCGCCTGCGTCGGCGGAGGCAGCAACGCGATTGGGATATTTGCAGGGTTTGTCGACGACCCGCGCGTTCGCTTGTGGGGCGTTGAGGCGGCCGGCGAAGGGGTAGAGACCGGCCGCACTGCAGCCGCGCTTACCGGCGGCAGCATCGGCGTTCTGCACGGTTCGCGTTCGTATCTCTTGCAGACGGCACAAGGGCAAGTGCGGGAAACACATTCAATTAGCGCGGGGCTAGATTATCCGGGCGTCGGTCCCGAGCATGCCTACCTCAAAGAGAGCGGCCGCGCCACATACGTCCCGGTGACCGACGACGAAGCACTGAACGCGTTTTTCGATCTTGCAAAAGCCGAAGGCATCATTCCAGCCCTCGAAAGCGCTCACGCGCTCGCGTTTGCCCGCAAGCTGGCGCGCGAGCGAAATGCCGACGACTTGCTGCTTGTGAATCTGAGCGGTCGCGGCGACAAGGACATCTCCCAGGTTCAAACTCTGCAGTCGGGCGAAGCACGTGCTTGAGGAAATCTTTGCAACCGCCCGCAGAAGCGGGCGTTGCGCCTTTATTCCCTACATTATGGCAGGCGACCCCGATATTGAGACGACTGCAATGCTTATCGATGCCCTCACCCAGGCCGGCGCCGGCGCGATCGAGCTTGGCGTGCCGTACGCCGATCCTCTCGCAGATGGGCCGACGATCGCAAACGCCGGGATGCGCGCCCTCGCAAACGGAGTCAGTCTGGACGATGTGCTGGCGGTAGCTAACGAAGCACGAGATCGCAATCCAGCCCCGATAATATTGTTCGTGTATTTTAATCTGATCTACCAATTTGGAATCGAGCGCTTTAGTGCGGCTGCGCGAGCAGCCGGTGTCTCCGGAGTTATCGTGCCGGATGTGGCTCTGGAGGAGGCGCGGAAAGTTCAGAGCGCGCTCGCCGCCCACGGGCTGGCGATGCCTTTGCTCGTCGCTCCCTCGACCTCGCGGGAGAGAGCCGCGCGAATTGCGCAGCAGTCGAGCGGGTTCGTCTATGTCGTATCGCGGCTCGGTGTTACCGGC
>JBDTCU010000153.1:0-2868 GCA_039923415.1 Vulcanimicrobiaceae bacterium | reverse complement strand
TGACTGCCGGCGCGAGCGGATCGCGCACCACGACCACTTGCAATCCGTTCTTGAGGGTCGCCCGGGTGACCGCCAGCGCGGCAGCGGCCGGATGCGGAGCAAGCGCCGCAAAAGCAAACAGCGCAACGATTATGACTCCTGCGAACGAGCGAAGAAGACGCACAGATAACCCCCAGAGAAGCGTGATTGCCAGCGCTTCCAACCCTCAAGCCGCGAACCCTTTCGCAGTTCTAGGACGAGAGCAGCATCGCCCGAGCGCTCGGCGCTCCGTCGATCAGCACGCGAAGGCCGGCGTGTTCGGCGCGGGAAAGGGCTGGGTCTTCATCCACGATCCGCTCGGCGATGGCTTTCGCGCGGCGGTAAATCTCGATATCGCGCACCAAATCAGCGACTTTGAAGTCGATCATTCCGGCCTGCTGGGTTCCTGCAAACTGACCGGGACCGCGCAGCCGCAGGTCTTCTTCCGCGATAACGAATCCGTCGGTCGATTCAGTGAGGATTCTCAAGCGCTCCGCCTGCGCGGCATCATCGGGAGCTATCAGCAGGCAAAATGATTTAGCGGTGCCGCGCCCAACCCGGCCCCGAAGCTGGTGCAGCTGGGCCAGCCCGTAACGATGAGCGTCGAGCACCAGCATGACGGTTGCGTTGGAGACGTCGACGCCGACCTCGACGACGGTGGTTGCAATCAGCACATCGATCTGTCCCGCGGTAAACTGATGCATCGCGGCATCTTTTTCGCGCGGTGTCATTCGACCGTGCAGCAGGCCGACTCGCAAGTCCGGGAACACGCTCTTCCTAAGCCGTTCACACTCCGCAATCACGCTGGTCAGCGCCTCAGACTCGTCGATTGCGGGTGCGACGATGTAGGCTTGGTATCCAGCCGTGACATTCTTGCGTACGAAGTCGTAAGCGAGCCCCAATCGACCGGCGCGAAGCGCGAAGGTTTCTATCGGCGTCCGGCCGGGAGGAAGTTCATCGATCGTCGAGATGTCAAGGTCGGCGTAGATCGACTGCGCTAAAGTACGCGGGATCGGGGTGGCGGTCATATGCAACGTGTGCGGCGAGACGCCTTTAGCTCGCAGCCTCGCGCGCTGCTCGACGCCGAAGCGGTGCTGTTCGTCGATTACCACCAGTCCGAGACCGGCAAAATCCACGCCTTCGCTCAGGAGCGCATGGGTCCCAATGGCGACGCTCGCTTCGCCCGAAGCCAGCTTGCCCACCGCCGCGGCACGCGCCTTTGCGCCCTGACTGCCGAAGACGGCTTCAACGCTCATACCGAACGGGAGCAGCAGCGGCGCGAGTTTAGCCGCATGCTGAGCGGCCAGAATCTCAGTCGGCGCCATCAGCGCGGACTGCACCCCGTTTTGGGCTGCCAGCACCATTGCGGCGGCTGCGACCAGTGTCTTTCCGCTGCCGACGTCGCCTTGCAGAAGACGATTCATCGGCGCCTCGCGCGCCATATCACGCCAAATTTCTTCAATCACCTTGCGCTGCGCGCCGGTCAGTGCGAACGGCATCTGGGTCGCAAACCGCGCGAGAAAATCTGCCGGAATCGGCAATGCCTGTGCGTGCTGGCCGGCCCGGCTCACACGCTTGATCTGGGCAGCCAGCGCCAGAGCCAAGAACTCTATAAAAATAAAGCGCTCGCGTCCCCGAGTCGCTTCTTCGATCGTCGCCGGCGCGTGCATGGCGCGATAGGCCTCCCGAGCATCGGCAAATTCAAATCGTTTTGAGATCGCCTTCGGCAGCGGATCGGCCGCCAGTGCCAGCAGTTTCGAGAAATTCTTTTGAATGACTTGCCGGATTTTTCGGGTCGTCAATTCCTTGCCGGCAGGGTACACTGGCTGTATCTCACCGCGATACTCTTCGTCTTCGGCCAATATCTTATGATAACTGACGTTCAGTTTTGAGACGGCCAGCCGGCGCTCAACCCGGCCGCGCACGAACAGCCGCATCCCCTTCTTTAAGCTGCCGATCAAATACGAGCGGCCGAACCAGGTTGCGATGAAGGTCCCGCTCGCGTCTTCGAGTTCCGCTTCGACAATCGCAAGATGTCGCGCTCGCCGTTCTTTTACCCAAACGATCCGCCCGAGCGCATTCTCTTCGTCCGCGCCGGCACCGAGTTGGCTGGCGGGCGTCGGAAAACGCAGGTCTTCGTAGCGGTGCGGGAAGTACTCGAGCAAGTCTTCCGCGGTGACTACTCCCAGTGCGCCGAACTTTGCGACCGACTCTTTGCCGACCCCGGCGAGCTCAGAGACGAGCACTATTTAGCTCGGCTTTGCAGATTCTTCTCCAGCGCGCGTAGCAGCGCATAGATGAGGCGGGTTTTGGGAGTCGCGATCTCATACAACTGCGAGAGTTCCACGACGGCACCGACGATCGGCTCGATCTCCAGCGGCCGTCCGGCTTCCATATCTTGCAACATTGAGGTCTTGACGTCGACCAGACGACCGGCAAGCGCCATCCGGTCCTCAATGCTAATGCCGACATCGATTCCGACCGCGCTCGCAAGTTCGGTACACTCTTCCATGAGGCCCCGAATAACTCCGGCGATATCGGAATCGGCGAACATCGGGCCGATCATCGATCGGGTGAGTACGCTGACCGGATTGAGCGAGACGTTTCCCATCAGCTTGCGCCACACGTCCTGACGGATGTTCGTTGCCGGCGGCGCCTGCAAGCCGGCTTGCGTAAACATCTCGCTCAGCGCTTGCAGACGCGGCGTGATGCTGCCGTCCAACTCTCCGAGCGGATAGAGAAAGCCGCCCGATTGGCTGACGGTTCCGGGTTTAGGAAGATGACCGGAGGCATGTACCACCGCACCGACGATCTGACCGTAATCGAATCCGCGCAGCAGCCGGCCTCCCG
>JBDTCU010000152.1:0-8062 GCA_039923415.1 Vulcanimicrobiaceae bacterium | reverse complement strand
ATCCGGGCGGCAGTTTGGTGACCGAATCGCCGTGCGACATCCAGACCCGCGACTGCACCGGTACGCCGGCAAACAGCGGGCTTTCGGGGCGTGTGACCGCTAAGGTGGCCGGCCCGTATTCGCGGTGATCGAGCGGTACGAGTTCCGCGCCAAGATCACGCGCGAGCAGCTGCATCCCATAACAGATTCCGAGTATCGGCAAACCGCTGTTCAGAAAAGCTGGGTCTAAGCCGGGTGCGTCCGCACCCAGAGTGCTCTCGGGGCCGCCAGTGAGAATGATCGCGACTGGATTGCGCTCAGCCACAACATGCCACGGCGTATCGTAGGGAACGATCTCGCAGTAGACGTTCATCTCGCGAGTCCGGCGCGCAATCAACTGGCTGTACTGCGCTCCGAAATCGAGTATGAAGACTGTGGCTTGCTGAGCAGGCGATTGCGCGGGACTCCGGGCGGCCTCGATCACCGGTTATCCGCCGACGTGCTTGCGAACCGCGGCGATCACCGCGTCGTAGTCGGGTTCACTGGTGACTTCGGGAACCATCTGCACGTATGCGATCTTTTTGTCGGCGCCGATCAAGAAAACGGCGCGCGCCAATAGCCCGAGGCCCTTCATCAAAACGCCATAGTTTTCGCCGAACGAGCGGTCGCGATAATCCGAGAGCGTGCCGATCGTCACATCGCCGTGCTGACCGCACCAACGCCCTTGCGCAAACGGCAGATCCATGCTCACGACGTAGGTTGCGATACCGGTAGGAAATGACGCGAGACGCTTGTTAAAGGTCTGCGCCTCGGTGTTACAAACCGGGGTGTCGAGCGACGGGAGGGCAACTAGCAGCGCGGCCCGCTTGCCGCCGTCGGTAATCTGATCCAAGCTAACGCTCGAAAGATCTCCCGCGGTCAGCGCAAAGTCGGGTGCGCCGTCGCCGGCTTTGAGGCCGGGGCCGATCAGCGTGATCGGCTGCCCCTTAAACGTGACGGCGCCCGTACGCTCGGGCGGCGATTGTGTCGTTGTCATATTAATTCCCTTCGGAAGAACTAGAGTTCGGCGCTGCTAGGTGAGGACTTCTTCGAGCCGGTTTTGATCGCGCGCGAATGCGACTTCCATCGCAATCCGCTCGCCGACCGACACATCGCGGCCCCACCGATAGGCTGAGTATGGAGTATAACGCGTGCCGGGTGATCCCGGGATGCGCAGCGAGACGTCGTAGCAGACAAATTCTTTGGGCGGCCCTGCAACAATGATGCATTGCAGCGCGAACGGCCCAATCACGCCTGGCGAACTCGCCTCGCGCGCGATCCGCACGAACCGTTCGCCGAGATCGAATGCCTTCTCCAGCATCGACTCGGTCAGCGTTGTCGCAATGTGACCGGCTTCTTCCATCCGCATCGGAATGTTCTCGACATACCGCAGTGCCGAGGGCGGGACGTTGCGCAGCCCGTCAACATTGGTTTGGCGGCGCGTATCGGTTCCGCTGAGTTCCAGTTCGCCCAAAATCGGCGAGTAAAAGAAGTTGAGGTTGACTGACGGACCCAATGCATACTCTTCGATCACAGCGTTTTCAAGGCCGCCGCGATCGAGCATGCCCTCTTTCATCAATTGGGCGGATACCTCTCGATACTCCCGCGGCGACGAGCACAGGAAGAAGGCGCGCTCGAAACTCACCTTCGCGTGAGGCGCTTTCACGATCGCCAAGCGATCGATCTCGTCCGGCGATCTAAATTGATGCGGATGGCGGATCCGAGCGTTAGCCAGCAATGCGTATTGATTGTTGGCCTCGTTGCGCTCTTCGGCGCGAAGTAAACGGCGATTGCCGAACATCGGGACTTTCATGCCGCGCTCGATCTCATCGTAACTGTACTTCTGATGCAGATACACTTCGAACGAGCGGCTCGCTAAAAAAATCGCATTGTGCGCGATCAGCTGCTGCTGGACATCCTCGTTCAGCAGATCGGTGAAGGTGGCCAGCTCAATCGTTTCGTCGACGCAGCCGCGCGCTGGATTCTCCCGACGCTGGTAGTACTGCGCGTAGGTTTTCTCGCGCCCATGAGCCGTTACGACGAGGTTGCGCAATCCCAGTGCTCGGGCGCCATAGGCGACATCGAGCGCCGAATGGCTCCCGATCGAGCATAGAGTGAGCTTCGAGCGCTCGTAGCCGGCAAGAACTGCGGCAAGCGTTGCATCCACGGTCCGGCAGGTTAGACAAGCCGGCCCTCGGAACCCGCCGCGCATGGCCGAACCCGCCACCCTGCTTCTACGGAATGCGCGCCATATCGAAACGTTCGACGATGCATCGAGCAGTCTTGAGAGCGGCTCGATCCTTATCCGCGGCAATCTGATCGAAGCCATCGGCCCAGCCGATCAGCTGCCGCCCCATGCCGACCTCGAGATCGACGCTCGCGAGATGCTGGTGATGCCGGGGCTGGTCAATACCCATCATCACTTCTACCAAACGCTGACGCGCAATCTGCCCGGAACCCAAGATGCCGGGCTATTCGAGTGGCTGAGCGAGCTTTATCCGATCTGGGCGCGTTTAACGCCGGGAGCAATTCGCGCGGCCACCGCGACCGCTATCGCAGAACTGCTGCTCTCAGGATGTACCACCACCGCCGATCACACGTACATTTGGACCAACGGGGCGAGGGTCGACGATCAAATTGAAGTGGCACGCGAACTTGGAATCCGATTTCACGCTTCGCGCGGGTCGATGTCGGTCGGCAGCTCGAACGGCGGATTACCGCCGGATTCCATCGTCGAAGACGAAGCCGCGATCCTGACCGATACCCAGCGCGTCATCGAAGCCTATCACGATGCGACACCCGGCAGCATGATCCGCGTCGTGGTCGCGCCTTGCTCGCCGTTTTCGGTTTCACAGGATCTAATGCGCGAGAGCATCGCACTTGCGCGCACCTACGGCGTGCATGCTCACACCCATCTCGCAGAAACACTCGACGAGGAGCGTTTCTGCATCGAGCGGTTTGGGAAACGCCCGGTCGAACTTGCCGAAGACTTGGGCTGGGTCGGCAACGATGTTTGGCACGCACACATGCTGCATCCCTCTTCCGATGAATGCAGGCGTCTCGGCAAGACTCGAACCGGCGTCGCGCATTGTCCGTCATCGAACATGCGCCTCGGGAGCGGAATCGCACCGCTGAGTACCCTGAGCCGCGCCGGTGCCCGAGTCGGGATTGGTGTGGACGGCTCGGCCTCGAACGACAGCTCGCATCTGTTGGCTGAAGTTCGTCAAGCGATGCTCCTGCAGCGTGTCGCAAATGGTCCGTCCGCTCTCTCCGCGCGCGACGCGCTGCAACTCGCGACGCGAGGCGGTGCAGCCGTTCTGGGGCGCGACGAAATCGGCTATCTTGCGCCCGGAATGGTTGCCGACATCATCGGTTTTCGACTAGACACGCTGGCGTTCGCCGGGGGAGCCGTTCACGATCCGCTTGCAGCGCTGGTCTTCTGCCAACCGCCAAACGTCGATCTCTCCATCATCGATGGACGCGTTAGAATCGAACACGGTGCATTCACCGACATTGATGTTCCTGCGCTAGTTACGCGCCATAACCGCATCGCCCGCGCCCTCGTCCGCGACGAACTCTCATAGCAGCGACCGGCCAGACCGGCATTCTCTAAATGACAGTAGGGGTTCGGGGACGAATTGGCCCTTCCGGCCGTGACGCCCGGCTCGGCCTTCCGTTGGGCCCGCAGCCAATCCCGGAGGAAATACATCATATCGTGCGTCGTCTAACAGCTGTTCGATCCATCGTGACCGGTACAGTCGTCTTGCTTCTCGCAATGGCGCCCGTGGCGTCTGTCTCTTTAGGCAACAAAAACACACTGACGATTGATAATCGAGTTCCGCGCTTTCAACGATTCTACGAGAGCGCGACCAAAGACCGTTCGAACGAGAGTAAGCGGTGGGCTCTCTGGAAGCAAGAGTACAATTTCGCTGCGGTTCCACCCACAGCGGACGGCGACCTCATCGCGCGCACACAGCTCGACGCAGCCTGGTCGAAGTACACCATTCTCGAGTCGAAGTTGAGTGCCGACACGAAAAGCGCTGAGCTCCTTGCGCAGACAACCTTTTACCGAGTCGTCGCAATACTCGATCCACAGGCAACGCCCGTGCACGCGCGATTGCTTCTCTTCGTCGGGCAGTTCGATAATAACGCCTTTAGCGTTCCCGCGATGGACGGCAAACCGCCCACGTCCGTCATACCCGTCGAGGCGCAGCATCTCGATGTTTTGTTGGCACATGAACTCTCGCATGCCGTCGACTTCCAATTGGCGCACGTCAAGAACAGCTTCGGCGCCCCGATTGGCGAAACGATGTTTCTGGAAGGCCTTGCGATGCGCTCCAGCCAGCGCGTCCTGCCGGGCCGACCGGAAGCGACATACACGTCCCAAGGGGACCAGGGCTGGCTACACCAATGTTATGCCCGTAAGCAGCGTATTTTACAAGGCATCGTCCCCTATTTGGATGTCGCGAGCCAGGCTGCCGCGACCACATTTACATTTGGAAACGGCACCACGGGGATGCATCGAGAGGTATACTGCGCGGCTTGGATCGCGACCGGTAGATTACTTTCGCACGGCCACTCATTGGCGGAACTCGCCACAATCCCCGAAAAATCGATGAGTTTGATGATGCGCGCGACGATCCAGAAGCTGTTGATTGATAACCGCAAACGCACCTCTACTCCTTAACAAGTCGGATTTACTCGGGCAGTTAACTTGCGCACGACAAATGCGCGATAGATCGCGACTATGATAAGGCCGACGATTACGACGGTGAGAGTGGTCGCAAGGGCAATGTGCGATGGCGGATTGGTGTAGGCGGATAGGCCGGTTTGCGGCGATGGGAAGCCGGGCAGCAGATAGGGATAGAGTGTTGCTGCCGCCGATGCAAGCATGCCGGCCAGGAACAGCATCGAGGCATGAAAGATTTGCCGAATCCGGCCTTGCACGAGATAGAGCAGAATACCGATAAGTCCCAGGATTGACCCTAGCGGAGCGAGCGCAATCCAAGGGAATGCGCGCAGATTCGGGAGCGGCGAATGCACGAAGAATGTCGCGATCGACAAGGCTATCCCCAGAATGAAAACCAGCGGAAGCAGGATTCGAATCGCGCCGACGGCTCGTTCCGCGGGCGGACCTTCGACTCGCAGCGCGATCCAGGCAGCCCCGTGCTGAGCGAGCGCGAGAACAGCGAGAGCGCCGACTCCGACTGCGTAGGGATTGAGTAAGAAACCAAAGCTCCCCTCGAAGTAATGCGCGGGGTTGAGTGGTACACCGCGCAGTATGTTTCCGAGGGCGACCCCGAACAGCAAAATCAGCAACCCGCTTGCGATTGCAAAGGTCACATCGAAAAAACCGCGCCACAGGTCGCTCGGAAAGTGGCCGCGCAGCTCGAAAGCGATACCGCGAAACATAAGCAGCCACAACACCAACATGAACGGCAGATAGAACCCGCTGAACGCCGAAGCGTAGACCTGCGGGAAGAGCGCGAACAGAGTTCCGCCGGCGGCGATCAGCCAGACCTCGTTGCCGTTCCAAAACGGCCCGATCGACTCAACGACCGCATCGCGCTCTGCATCGCCACGCGCAACGAAGAGATGGATAACCCCGACACCTAAATCGTAGCCATCCAATAGCACATACACGCCGAGCATCGCGCTCAGCACGACGAATGCAAGCACGATCATGCAGTTGACTCCGCGGGTCCGATGCCGATCTCGCGCAGCACCAGCAGCATAAACAGCAGGCCCAACAAGAAATACATGCCGACAAACCCCAGGATCGTGAAGATCGTCTCACCGGCGGCAACGTTCGTCGAGGTGCCCTGCACGGTGCGAATCAACCCGTAGACAATCCAGGGTTGGCGGCCGACTTCGCTCGTCACCCAGCCGGCTTCGTTTGCGATGTAAGGAAACGGAATCGCGAGCATCAGCAGCCACAACAGCCACCGGCTCCGTTCCAGCCGTTTCAGCCAAAGCAGTAAAACGCCCAGCGCCCCCAGGCCTAAAAAGATCGTCCCTAAGCCGACCATGATGTGGTACGCATAGTAGGTCACCGCTACCGGCGGCCGCTCATCAGCCGGGTACTCCGCCAGCCCCTTCACGTTTGCATGGAAGTTCCCATACGCCAGAAAACTGAGCACCTTCGGCACGAAGATCGGATCGATCAGCGTTTGATTCACCGTATCCGGCATGCCGATAATCGCTAGTGGAGCACCATACGCCGATTTGAACAAGCCTTCCATTGCTGCCAGCTTAGCCGGTTGATATTTGGTCACGTCGGCGCTGTTGCGATCCCCGGTCGGAAAGACCGCGATTGCTGAAAAGACAAATGCCACCACCACGCCGCCCCGAACGAACATCGCGCCGTACTCGGTTTGACGGCGTGCCAGCAGATAGTACGCGCCGACGCCGGCCATCAAGAAACCGCCGGTGACGACCGCACCCGTCATAACGTGCAAGAATTGCCACCAGGCAAACGGCGAGAGCAGTAAGGCCGGCAGACTCTCGAGTCGCACCCGCAAGTCAGGCCCAACCGAATACCCGACCGGGTGCTGCATCCAAGCATTGGTTGCGGTGATGAAAAAACCTGATATCCAGGCTCCGGCCCAAACGATCACCGCGGAGGCTGCGTGCAAGCGCGGCGACACGATCCCACGCCCGTACAAAAATATCCCCAGAAAAATCGACTCTAGGAAAAATGCGTAGATGCCTTCCATCGCCAGCGGCTGGCCTATGACGGCTCCGGTGCGCGCCGAGAATAGCGCCCAATTTGTTCCGAACTGGAACTCCATCGGGATCCCGGTGACGACACCAATAACAAAGTTTATTGCGAATATTTTAGCCCAGAACCGCGCAGCGTGGTCGTATCTTGGGTCTTTTGTGCGAATGGCTTGAACGGTGTACCAGGCGATGAATGGCGCCAGTCCCATCGTTCCGATTGGAAACAGATAGTGAAACATGATGGTGAACGCAAATTGAATTCGGTCGGCGGCGAATGCGTCACCCAATGGCTAGACTTCGACTCTCTGCTCGCCTCGTGTGCGAATAATCGCTGCCAAGACACGTTCGGGCGTCATCGGCAGTTGCGAAACCCAGGCTCCGGTGGCAGCCTGGATTGCGATTGCCACCGCCGCGGCAAACGGAATCAGCGGCATCTCGGCAACCCCGCGCGCTCCAAACGGGCCGTTGTGGTCGGCCAGCTCGAGCAGAATCGGATAGACTTCGGTCGGCATATCGAGCGTCGTCGGTAACAGGTACGTGCTGAAGTGCGGGGTTAAAATCTTGCCGGCGAGTAGTTGCAGGTGCTCGGTAATCGTATACCCGACGGCTTGCGCCAAGCAGCCTTCGATCTGCCCCTCGACTTGCTGCCTGTTAATCGCTTTACCGACATCGTGGGCGCTGATGATCCGCAGAATCTGAACTTGTCCGGTGAGGATATTCACTTCAACTTCGACGGCCTGGCAGACATAACCGTAACAGTAGTTCGGCCGGCCAATCGTCGTTATCGGGTCGAGTCCGGTGGTTGCCGATGGTCGATACTGCACGGTTGCGCGCGCGTCCGGTCCGGGAAACTTGGCGAGCGCGGCGCTGGCTGCATCGCTAACTGCACGGCCGCCCATAAAGGTCATCCGCGAGGCCGAGGCGCTGCCGGCATCGGGTGATTGCCCGCTATCTTCGGCCACAATCTGCACTCGTTCCAAATCAACGGCAAGCGTTTCGGCGCAAATTTGCCGCAGGATTAGATGCGCGCCCTGGCCGACATCGGCCGCGCCGATCCGCAGTACGGCGTGCTCGATCGAGACTTTTCCGAACAGTTCAACGGTTGCCGTGGCCTGCTCCGGGAAACCGAACGAATAACCGACGTTCTTGAAACCGGAAGCGATCCCAATCCCGCGTTTCAGGTGTCCGTGCGATACACCGTTTGTGCAGGGCGCGCCATACCCAAAGCGCTTGCAAGCTTCTTCGATGCAGCGCTCCAGCACCGGCAGCGCGCTCACTCCTGGCGGCAGCGGCCGCTGGGTCGGCTCGAGGCTGCCTTCTTTAT
>JBDTCU010000151.1:0-8171 GCA_039923415.1 Vulcanimicrobiaceae bacterium | reverse complement strand
TTAGGTCCCATCTGCCAGGTGGGGTGGGTGAGCGCTTGCTCCAGCGTCACCATGGCCAGCTCCGCCTGGCTCTTACGCCAAAATGGACCGCCGGAGGCGGTCAGCACGATACTCTCCACGCTCGCCGGATCCTCACCAGCCAAACATTGAAAGATAGCACTGTGCTCGCTATCCACCGGCACGATCGCAGAGCCGCTGCGTCGCGCCGCATCCATCAGCACCTCGCCGGCGGCGACGATCAATTCTTTGTTCGCAACGGCAATGTCGATGCCGCGTTCGACCGCCGCGAACACCGCATCGAACCCGACGAATCCATCGGTCGCGGCCAGCACGATGTCGGCCGTCGACCGGGTTGCGACATCGATGAGTTGTTGCGGCCCGTCGGCCGCGCACGCAGTTACCAAGGGATGGAATCGCTCGGTCTGGATCGCCAAGAGAGCGGTGTTATGACCGGCCGCCAGCCCGACCACCTCAAAGTGATCGGAGTGGGCCGCAACCACGTCCAACGCTTGGGTGCCGATCGACCCGGTGCTGCCTAAAATGGCCACGCGTTTGCGCACTACGGAGCCACCGACAGGATACCCAGCAAATGCAGAGCTGCAAAGAATGCCATCCCGCCGAACAGATACGAATCGAACCGATCCAGCAAGCCGCCGTGGCCTGCAATTGCGGTCCCCGTGTCCTTAACGCCGGCATCGCGTTTGAGTGAAGATTCGACTAAGTCGCCGGCTTGAGCGGCGATCGACGTGGCCACGCCGATGACCGCACCTTGCCACCAAGCCAAATGCAAAAACATCGTCGGTGCCAACGCTGCCCCGATCACCGCCACGGCGAACAGGGCACCGACCGACCCTTCAACCGTCTTCTTCGGAGAGACCCGCGTGAGTTGGTGACGGCCGCCAAAGGTGCCGATGACCATCGCCAAAATATCGGTCATCGCAATCAGCACTACGGCGTAGAGGGTGTAATACAACCCGCTGTTCGGAATTTGGCGGATGAAAATGAAGTAGGTAAGCAGCTTGCCGATATACAGCACCGAAAGCAGGGTGTAAGCCGTGCGCCCAAAGTACCCGTGCTGCTCGCCATACATGCCGATCCAAAAGGTCACCAAGACGATCGCGGCGAGCAGAACCCCTTCCCATTTGTGCAGTAAATTGAATACTGCCAACACGATGAACGCCACGACACCAAGCATCGCGACCGGATATTCGAGCGGTTGACCTTTCTTCTCACAAAGGTTCGCAAGCTCGTACAAAGATCCGAGTCCGATCAGCAAGATCAGCAGGTAAAACGCGTAGGGAACAAAGACCGTTGCGATGCCGATGACCGCAACCAGCAACCCGTACCATACGCGGCGTGAGGTAATCGGGTTGGTCGCCCCCGCGCCGGTTGCGGCCTCGACGTTCACATGCCTCCGAAACGGCGAACGCGCGTCTGGTACTCGACCAATGCCTGCACGAAGTCGTCCTTTGAGAAATCGGGCCAGAACACATCGCTCATCACAAGCTCGGTGTAGGCAACCTGATAGAGCAAGAAGTTTGAGAGCCGGCGCTCGCCGCCCGGACGAATCAGGATATCGGGATCCGGCAAGTCGCCGGTGTAAAGGTATGAGGAGATCCGGGTTTCGTCGATCTGCGAGGCGTCCAGCTTGCCGGCGGCCACATCGCGCGCGATGGCCGTGATTGCCTCTTGAAGCTCCGTACGCGCCGAATAGTTTACCGCTAGATTCAGCTGCAAACCCGTGCAGGCTGCGGTTCGCTCCATCAACCCTTCGAGCGCTTCGCGCGACCGTTTCGGTAAGGCTCGATAGTTGCCGAGCACTTTCACGCGAACATTATTCCGGCGAAGCTCGGCCAACTCGTTTTGCGCGAAGAACACGCACAAATCCAGCAGCAGCGAAATTTCCTTCGAGTCGCGCTTCCAGTTTTCAGTCGAGAACCCGTAGACGGTAATAAATGGAATTTCAAGATCGCTTGCGATCCGTGTGATCTCCCGCAGCGCGACGATCCCGCGGCGATGGCCTTCGACCACCGGCAGGTTGCGGGCTTTAGCCCAGCGCCGATTCCCATCCATGATTATCGCCACATGCTTGGGAAGATTCTCCACATCCAGCGGCTCTGTGGCGGGGCTAGGTGGACGGCCGAATGGGTTCTTCGCGATTTTAGCTGTCGGCACGGCAATATGATTCGTAACCGGTAATGAGCTCGATCCCGTCGTCGGATTCTCGAACCCTCAGCACCCGCAGAACTCCGCAGCCCAGCCACGACCCGACCGGAGCCAACACGGCGAAAGAGAGCGGGTGGCCGCTCAGTAAACGGCGCGCGGCCGCCTCCGGCAAGAGCACCAGGTCGTCGCGCGCAACCGACATGGAGGTTATACCTCCATGATTTCTTTTTCTTTTGAGATCACCAAAACGTCGATCTCCTTGACGAACTTGTCGGTCAGTTTTTGGAGCTGATCTTGAAAACGTTTGCTCTGATCTTCGGTGAGCTTGTGGTCCTTCAACTGCGTTTTGAGATCGTCGTGTATCTTGTGGCGAACGTTCCGAACGGCTATTCGACCGTCTTCCGCCTTCTTTTTTATGACTTTCACCAAGTCTTTGCGGCGCTCTTCGTTGAGCGGCGGAATCGAGAGTCGAATGGCGTTGCCGTCGACGCTGGGAGTCAGACCCAAATCGCTCTTCTCGATCGCTTTGCGAATCTCACCGACCATATTGCGATCGTAAGCAGCGATCAGCAGCGAACGCGCGTCCGGGGTGGTTACGGTCGCGATTTGCTTGAGCGGCACGGCGCTGCCGTAGGCTTCGATATGGAGACGGTCCAAGAGCGCCGGGGTCGCTCGCCCGGTTCGCACCGAGGCGAACTCGCTGCGCGTAACTTCGAGCGCCTTACCCATTTTAGACTCGGCATCTTTTAGAACGGGGTTGTCGGTCATCGTACTCCTCCGGCTGCGCCGGTCACGCCGGCCGGTGCTTTGCTCACGTAGGTTCCGATCGGCTCGCCCCAGACCACTCGGCGGATGTTTCCCGGAACGGCCATATCGAAGACGACTATCGGGATCGAATTATCCATGCACAATGTCAGGGCGGTATTATCCATAACTTCGAGACCGCGCTGCAAGACTTCAAGGTAGTCGAGCCGATCGAAGCGTGTCGCGGTTGGATCTTTCTTTGGGTCAGCCGAGTAGATGCCGTCCACCTTGGTCGCCTTGAGAATCGCTTGGGCATTCACCTCGACGGCGCGCAGCGCGGCGGTCGTGTCGGTCGTGAAATATGGGTTGCCGGTCCCGGCCGCAAAAATAACGACCCGCCCTTTTTCCAAATGGCGGATCGCTTTGCGGCGAATGTAGGGCTCGGCGATTTGATGCATCGCGATTGCAGTTTGAACTCGCGAAGGGATCCCCATCCGTTCGAGCGCGTCCTGCAAGGCCAAGGCGTTAATGACGGTCGCAAGCATCCCCATGTAATCGGCGGTGGCTCGATCCATGCCGGCTTCTTCGTGAACTTTGCCGCGCCAGATATTTCCGCCGCCGACGACCACCGCTACCGAGACGCCTCCGCGGCTGATCTCGGCGATCTGATCGGCCATTACGCGCGTTGTATTCACATCGACGCCGGTCTCGGTGCCTGAAAATGCCTCACCGGAGATCTTGAGCAGAATTCGCGAGTACATCGGTTGTTGCGAGTTCAAGTGACTTAACTGTCCCCTAGTGCGTACTTCGTGAAGCGGCGCACGTGTATTTTTTCGCCGAGAACCCCGACCACGCCATGAATGAGCTCGTTCACGCTGATGTTGTCATCTTTCACAAACGGCTGATCCAGCAAACAACGCTCCTCGAACCACTTGTTCAATTTTCCTTCGATAATTTTAACTACGACTTCGGCCGGTTTGCCGGTCGGAACCGACGCCGCAAATTCAGCTTTAGCCGTCTCGACGACGTCAACCGGTACGCTCTGACGATCGAGATACTGCGGCGACATCGCGGCGATGTGAATCGCAATGTCACGCGTTAAATCGGCGAATCTGGGATTGCGCGCGACGAAGTCGGTCTCGCAGTTCACTTCGACCAGCACGCCGATCTTGCTGCCGGCGTGAATGTAGCTGCTGATCAAGCCCTCATTCGCAACCCGGTCGACCTTCTTGGCAGCTTGGGCGGCGCCGCGCTCGAGAAGCTCGGTTTTGGCTTTGTCGAAATCGCCGTTGGCTTCGACTAGGGCTCGCTTGCAATCCATCATCGGCGCGCTGGTTACTTCGCGCAGCTTCTTCACTTCATCGGCTTTGGGTTGGTACGACATCGCGGTGGACACCATGTTTCTCCAGGTAGGCTCGCCGGGCGAACCCCAGTTTGTACTCGAAAAGAGAGGCCGCGCGGCCTCTCTCCTCAAGGAAAGTTGTCACTTGAGTTTCGAGGGGGCTAGACCGCGGCCTCCTCGGGCGAAGCCTCGGCATAGGCGCTGAAATCGGTCTCTTCCTCGCCGTCGGCGGCATCGTTAGAGCTCTCGTTCTCGGTCTTGCCTTCGATGATCGCGTCCGCGATGGTGCTGACCATCAGCTTGACCGCTCGGATGGCGTCGTCATTGCCGGGGATTGGGAAATCTATCTCGTCGGGGTCGCAGTTGGTGTCGATCACCGCAATGATCGGGATCTTCAGCTTGCGGGCTTCCAATACGGCGATTCGCTCTTTTTTCGGGTCCACGATGAAGATCGCGTCGGGCAGCTTGTGCATCTCCTTGATGCCGCCCAGGAAGCGCTCCAGCTTAGTCAACTCGTCGGTCAGCTTGCTGACCTCTTTTTTCGGAAGCAGATCGAAGGTGCCTTGCTGCTTCATGCCTTCGAGCTCGCGCAGGCGCGCAATTCGCTTCTGAATCGTTTGGAAGTTGGTGAGGGTACCCCCCAGCCAGCGCTGGTTGATGAAGTAGGTTCCGGCCCGTTCGGCCTCCTCCTTAACGACATCCTGAGCTTGCTTCTTGGTGCCGACAAAGAGCACGACTTTGCCCTCGCGCGACATCTGTTTGAGCGCCGCGTAGGTTTCGCGAAGCCTCTGGACGGTTTGGGAGAGATCGATGATGTAGATGCCGTTACGCTCTTGAAAGATGTACGGCTTCATCTTCGGGTTCCAGCGGCGGGTCTGGTGACCGAAGTGGACGCCCGCCTCGAGCAGGGCGCGCATTGAAATAGCAGCCATGTAATGTCCTTATCTGGTCTCCGGCCGGCCGCCGTCCTGGCACCGGTCATCTGGGGACCATAACCACCCTGCCTCCGTGCCGGGTGAAATTGTGAGCAACCGCGCGATTATAGCACGGCAGGGGAGGCCCGTCCACTCACTTCAGCCGAACTGATGACGTGATGCGTTGGTTAGTAACGGGCGGTCTTGGCTTTATCGGCTCCAATTTCATTCGCGTGGTCCTGCATGAGCGACCCGCTCTGGAGATCGTGAATCTCGATGCTATGACCTACGCCGGCAACCCGGCCAATCTTCGGGATATCGAGACCGATCCGCGCTATCGCTTCGTCAAAGGCGACATCGGCGATCCGGACGCGGTCCGCGAAGCCGTCGGCGACGGGGTCGATGCGATTGTGAACTTTGCTGCCGAGACCCACGTCGATCGCTCGATTCTGGATCCGGCCGCCTTTTTGCGAACCGATATTCTGGGCACTCATGTCCTCTTAGAGACGGTCCGCGAACGGCAGATTCCACGCTTCCTGCAAGTCTCAACCGACGAAGTCTACGGCGATGTCGACGAGGGCGAATCGCTCGAGGCCGACCCACTCTGTCCCCGCAGTCCGTATTCGGCAAGCAAAGCCGGAGGCGATCTGCAGGTCCTGGCCTACTGGACGACGTTTCAAACCCCGGTGCTGATAACCCGCGGGAGCAATACATACGGGCCGTACCAATATCCTGAGAAGCTGATTCCGCTGTTCATCTCTAACTTGATCGACGATGAATCGGTTCCGGTCTATGGCGACGGCCTGCAAATTCGTGATTGGCTGCACGTTGAAGATCACGCGCGCGGCATTCTGCACGTGCTCGAACGAGGTGAACTAGGAGATGTCTACAACCTCGGCGGCGGCAATCCGCGCACCAATTTGGAGATCAGCAAAGTTCTGATGGATGGCTGCGGTCGTTCGATGCAAACCCATGCCAAACACGTGAAAGATCGGGCCGGCCATGACCGGCGCTACGCCATCGATACCGCCAAAGCGCGAGCACTCGGCTGGGCTCCGCGAATTCCGTTCGATGGCGGCCTGCAAGCCACGATTGACTGGTACAAGGCAAACGAAAGCTGGTGGCGTCCGCTCAAATCCGGCGAGTTTCTCGCCTACTACAAGCGCCAATATGCTCAACGATAGGAACACGATCGCTTGAAAGGCATCATTCTCGCCGGCGGCTTAGGTTCGCGGCTGCGGCCGCTCACTAAAGTCACCAATAAACACCTCTTGCCGATTTACGACAAGCCGATGATCTACTACCCGATCGAGACGCTCTGCAAAGCGGGCATCAAAGACATCATGATCGTCACCGGCGGAAACTCAGCCGGTGACTTCTTGCGCCTGCTTGGAAACGGCAGCGACTTCGGTCTTAAGGATATCTACTATACCTATCAAGAGGGCGAAGGCGGAATCGCCGACGCGCTCAGGCTCTGCGAGCATTTTGCGGAAGGACACCGAGTCACCGTTATTCTCGGCGACAATATCATTCAAGACGATATCTCGCCTTACGTGCGGGCTTTCGAGAAGCAGACCTCCGGTGCGCGAGTGCTCTTAAAAGAAGTGCAGGATCCGGAGCGGTTCGGCGTGCCGATGCTCGACGGCGAGCGAATCGTGCGGATCGAAGAAAAACCGGCCCATCCGAAGAGCCGGTACGCAGTCACGGGCATCTACATGTACGACGAACGGGTTTTCGACTATTGCCGCAACCTCAAACCGTCAAAACGCGGAGAGCTGGAGATCACCGACGTCAACAACGCGTACATCGATGCGGGAGATCTCCACTACGATGTGCTCGATGGCTGGTGGACCGATGCCGGTCAATTCGAAAGCCTGCACCACGCCTCGATGCTCGTCGCCAACGAGCGCGGGAGCACGCCGGCTGTTGACTAGTACCGGTTTCTGGGTGAATAAACGCGTGCTCGTCACGGGTCATACGGGGTTCAAGGGCAGTTGGTTATCGCTGCTGTTAACGCGACTCGGTGCAAGTGTCGTCGGCGTTGCGCTGCAACCCGAATTAACGCCTTGTCTGTTTGCGGCCGCGCGTATCGACGAAAGCATGACCTCGCTCTTACACGACATTCGCGATGTGGGTTTTCTTGCAAGCACGCTTTCGCGCGAAAACATCGAGATCGTTTTCCACCTTGCGGCGCAGTCACTGGTGCTGCCGTCTTATTCGGATCCCATGGAGACGTTTTCCGTCAACGTACTCGGCACGGCGGCGGTTCTGGAAGCTGCTCGAAAAACCCCAGGAGTACGAGCAATTGTCTGCGTTACCAGCGACAAGTGCTACGAAAATAACGAATGGGCCTGGCCGTATCGCGAATCTGATGCCCTAGGTGGACACGATCCGTATTCGGCGAGCAAAGCCTGTGCGGAGATCGTAACCGCAGCCTATCGCCGCTCCTTTTTCGATGTGTCGCGGTCGGCCGCCGCAATTGCCAGCGCTCGCGCGGGCAACGTTATCGGTGGAGGAGATTGGTCGCAGAACCGGCTGGTGCCCGACATCATGCGCGCGTTCGCCTCACAGCGTCCCTTAGAGATTCGGAATCTCGGAGCGGTGAGACCGTGGCAGCACGTCCTAGAACCACTCAGTGGGTATTTGCTCTTAGCCGAGCACCTCAGCCTGACTCCGGCGTCTTCAACGGGTGCGTGGAATTTCGGCCCTGAAAGCAGTCACGAAAAAACCGTGGGCTGGATTGTGGGTCAGGCCGAACTTCTTTGGCCGCGAACTTCAAGCTCCGTTCCGATTCCGCCGGAGCGCCACGAAGCCGCCTCTCTCACGCTGGACAGCAGTAAAGCGCGCCGGCTACTCGGTTGGCGTCCGGTACTCGATATGGAAGCCACGCTAAAATGGACCGTTGACTGGTACCGAAGCTTCGAGAGTGGGGCGGATGCCCGCGAACTGTGCTCCAAAGATATTGAAACCTTCTTCCACGCAAAGAAGCATCATACGTGACCGGC
>JBDTCU010000150.1:0-3030 GCA_039923415.1 Vulcanimicrobiaceae bacterium | reverse complement strand
TCCCGCGCCACGGTAATCGGGCTAACAATATCGTAGGCTCGCCGTTGTATGTGGTGCGCTCGAACTCGTGATACCCGCATTTTTCGGCAACCCGCAACGACGCGAGATTCTCCGGATCGATCATGCAAACGGTGCGCTTCGAATCGAAATGATTGTCACCCCAAGCCACCGCCGCGCGGACGGCTTCGGTCGCGTAGCCTTTGCCGTGCGCCGCTGAGATGAGAACCCAGCCGATCTCCGGGATGCCTTCGATCGATGGCTCGACCTGCCGTTTGAAATCGGCGAACCCAACCTCGCCGATGAACGCCCCACTCGTCTTTGCCTCAACCACCCAATAGCCGAACCCCAACAGCGACCAATGCCCGACGTACCCACGTACTCGCGCCCAACTCTGCTGCTCGGTTGATGGCTGTCCCCCGATGTACCGCGTCACGACCGGATCCGCCCACATCGCGGCGCTATCGTTGAAATCATGCAGTCGATGGCCACGCAATCTCAGGCGGTCCGTTTCAATCACCGGCACATCTGGTAAACGAGCGAGTTCGGCCATCCGGTGCGTTAGAAAGACGCGTCCAGTTGGCGGACGATGGCGGCGCAAGGCGCGCAGATCGTTGGATGCGCCGGATCGTCGCCGAGCGCGAGATATTTCCAGCAACGCTGACATTTTTGACCATCTGCGCTCCGTAATTCAACCGATTTGACGGCTCCGTCGCCTTCGACTTCGAGCAGCTGCATCGCGGATACGACCAGCGCTTCGCGCACGTGTTCTTCACCGAACTGCTCCAGAAAACGATACGCCGAACCGGATGCTTCGATCGTTGCCTGCGCTTCGAAGTCGCGAGCTGTTGCGCTAGCCGCAACAACTGCGCGCAGTTCTTTGAGCAGCTCCCAGCCCTTTTGTGACTGCTCGTTGCGAACGGGCGCGTTAAGGACCTCCAAATCAAAAACGCTCTCGGCATCGGCGCGTAATACATCCGGCAAAGATTGCCAGGCTTCTTCTGCGGTGAACGAAAGCAACGGCGCCAGTATCCGCATAAACTGCTTGAAGATGTGCCAAATTGCGCTTTGTGCGCTGCGGCGTCGATGCGAATCGGGCGCTGAAGAATAGAGCCGATCCTTGAGCGCATCGAGATAGAAGCTTGAAAGGTCCTCGCCGTCAAACGCGATGATCGAGAGGTACGCGGCGTGCAAGTCGAATGCGTGATATTGCGACTCGACGCGCGCCGCCCAATCATCGGTAACCGCGCACGCAAGCCGGTCGAGCGGCAGAAGCTCCGCCGCTGGAACGACCGCTTGCGGGGTGAAATCGTCGAGATTCGAGAGCATGAATCGCGCTCGATTGCGGATGTTGCGATAGACTCCGCTGATATTTTCGACTAGCGGCTTACCGAAACGAACGTCGTCGATGAATTCGACCGATGCGCACCACAAGCGCAACACATCGGCGCCAAATTGCGCCATCGCATCGTTGGCGGAGAAAAAGTTCCCTAGCGATTTAGACATCGGGCGCCCGGTCGGGTCGTTGACCCAGCCGTTCTTAACGACGTGTTTATAGGGCGCGGACCCCTTGATCGCGACGGCGCTCACAATCGAACTGCGGAACCAACCGCGGTATTGGTCGCCGCCTTCGAGCACCAGATCGGCTGGCCACGGCAAGCCGTCTTTGCCGAGCACCGCTAAATGGGTAACTCCCGACTCAAACCAGATATCGACAATGTTGTTTTCTTTTTCAAACTCCGTCGCGCCGCACTTGACGCATGCAAATCCATCCGGCAAGAACCGCTCGACCGGATCGCTCCACCACACATCGGCGCCAAACTCGCGAAACCGCGAAGCCGCCAGGCGCGCGACCTCGGGACTGAGCACCGATTCGCCGCAGCCGCGACAAGTGAGTGCGGGAATCGGCGTCCCCCACGTGCGCTGGCGCGAGATGCACCATTCCGGATGATTTTCAAGCATCTGCGTGATCCGGTGCTCGCCCCATTCAGGGGTCCAGGTGACGCTTTTGATCGCTTCGATCGTGCGTGCGCGCAGCCGGTTCTGATCCATCGCGATAAACCACTGCGAGGTGGCCCGGAAAATGACCGGATTGTGGCAGCGCCAGCAATGTGGGTACGAGTGGGTATAATCGGCCGCGCCGTAAAGCGCGCCGCTCTCGCGCAGATCTTCGACGATCTGCGGGTTGGCTTTAAAGATATGCAGGCCCGCGTACGGCCCGGCCTCGGTTGTGAAGATCCCGCGCGCATCGACCGGGTTGAGAATCGGCAGATTGTATTTCATGCCGGTCTCGAAGTCGTCGGCACCGTGACCTGGAGCCGTGTGAACGGCACCCGTGCCGGTTTCAAGGTCAACATAATCGGCGAGCACGATTCGCGAGTCACGCTTCATGAACGGATGGGTGACGTCCAAGCCTTCGAGCTGCGCGCCGCTTCCCGATCCGAGTTTGCGCATCTCGCCGAAATGCTGCCCGAGCACCTTCGGCGCGAGCGCTTCGGCAACGATGAACGCCTCATGTTTATATTCGTACAATCCGTAGAGCGCTTCCGGTTTCAGCGCGATTGCAACGTTGGCTGGCAGCGTCCATGGCGTAGTGGTCCAAATCAACACGCTGATTTTCTTGGGGACCGGCGCTTCGACAACGTGGGGATCGAACTTGGCGAGGAGTGCGTCTCGCTGCGCGTCGCTTGCGGAGAACCGCACGTAAACCGACGGAGAAACGTTGTCGGCATATTCGATCTCGGCTTCGGCGAGCGCAGTCTCGTCGTGGATGCACCACAATGTCGAGCGTAAGCCCTTGTAGAGCTGATCCTTTTCAGCCAGATCGGCGAGCGCTTCAACAATCGTGGCTTCGAACTGCGGATCGATCGTACGATAGGGATGTTCGAAGTCGGCAAAGGTGCCCATTCGCATCCGAGTTGTTCGCTGAGTATCCAGCCAGTGAATCGCACGCTCGCGGCAACGGGCGCGCAGTTCGAGCGGATCGATCGCGTGGAAATCTTTGATGCCGAGATGCTTGAGCGTCTCGAGTTC
>JBDTCU010000149.1:0-3636 GCA_039923415.1 Vulcanimicrobiaceae bacterium | reverse complement strand
CCGGTCATGTCGAGACGCTCGTCACCTTGTATCGCGAGGCGGTGCGGGTGCCGGCCGATGCGTTCGCCGACGCGCCGATTCCGCACTGGCCCGAAGAACTGCTCTCCCGCAAACCATCGGAGTACCCTGATTTTGTCACCCGAGAAGATTGATATCCGCTACGTTGCCAAGCTCGCGCGTCTGGCTTTAACCGATGATGAAGTCGAACGGTTCGGTCGACAGCTCGGTGATCTGCTCGAGCATGTGAATGCACTGGCGGGGCTCGACACCGAAAATATCCCGGCGACCGCGCAAGTCGTGGAACTGCGCAATGTCGAGCGGGCAGACTCGATTGCTCCAACCCTCGATCGCGAGACCGTGCTATCGATGGCCCCCCAACGTCAGGGCGGATTCTTTCGTGTGCCGCGCATCATTGCGGAGGCGGAATGACACCGATTGAACGCAGCGCCGCGTCGATCGCGCACGATGTAAACGGCGGCGCGCTCTCGGCTTGCGAAGTCACCGAGGCGATGTTGGCGCACGTCGACGCGACCGACGCAGGGGTAGGCGCCTACCTGACCCGATTGCATGAGATCGCCCGCCAACATGCCCAGCGGGTAGATGCGCGCGTCAAGGCGGGCGAAAACTTGCCGCTGGCCGGCGTACCGGTCGCGCTCAAAGACAATATGTGTCTTGCCGGAACGCGCACGACCTGCGCATCGAAAATACTCGAAAACTGGATTGCCCCGTACACCGGCACCGCGGTCGCGCGCATTTTGGAAGCCGGTGGCATTCCGATCGGCAAAGCCAACATGGACGAATTCGCAATGGGGAGTTCGTGCGAGAACAGCGCGCTGGGTGTTACTCGCAATCCGTACGACTTGGGGCGCGTGCCGGGCGGCTCGACCGGCGGAAGCGCGGCCGCAGTCGCGGCGTTCGAGGCGGCAATCGGACTGGGCAGCGACACCGGCGGTTCGATTCGCGAACCGGCAGCGTTCTGCAATCTGGTCGGCTTCAAACCCACGTACGGCCGGATATCACGCTACGGCTTGATCGCCTTCGCATCGAGCTTAGATCAGATCGGTCCGTTGACGCGCACGGTTGAAGATGCGGCTCTCGCGTACGATGTGATGGCAGGACACGATCCGATGGACTCGACCTCGATCGATCGCGCCGTCGAGCCTACTGCGGCGAATCTTCCCAGCGACTTGCGCGGCGTGCGCATCGGCATTGTAAAGGAGTTCGCGACGTCAAAACTCGGTCCCCAAATCGACGGGCTCTATCGGACGGCGTACTCCGACCTTGAGAAGCTTGGCGCCGAACTCGTGGAAGTCGAATTGCCGACTGCCGAATATGGTTTGGCAACCTACTACCTGATAGCACCGGCTGAATGTTCGTCCAACCTGGCACGTTTCGACGGTGTGCGCTATGGCCTCCGCGTCGACGGAGCCGATATTGGGCAGATGTACGAAGCCACCCGCGCGGCAGGATTCGGTCCGGAAGTAAAGCGCCGTATTCTGATCGGTACGTACGCTCTGTCGAGCGGCTATTACGACGCATATTACGTAAAGGCCCAAAAGGTCCGGACGCTGGTCGGCGATGATTTCAAGAAGGCATTCCAGCGGTGCGACCTGATCGCGTCGCCCGCAGCCAGTTCGGCTGCGTTTGAATTCAACGCCAAGACCGATCCGTACAGCATGTATCTGATGGACTACTATACGATTCCGATGTCGCTCGCCGGATTGCCGGCGCTCTCGGTACCCTGCGGGTACATCACCCCAGAGGGCGGACGGGCACCGATGCCGATGGGCCTTCAGCTGGCCGCCCCGCTGTTCGCCGAGCGCGCTCTGCTCGGCGCGGCTCACGCCTACGAACGTGCGACCCAGCACGCCCTTAAGCATCGCCCGGTCACCGCCGGAGTACCGGCATGACCGCGTACGAAACCGTGATCGGGATTGAGTGTCACGTCGAACTGAAGACGAACAGCAAGATGTTTTGCGGGTGCCCAAACCAGTTCGGCGGCGAACCGAATACGAACGTTTGCCCCGTTTGTTTGGCGCTACCCGGTGCACTGCCGGTTGTGAACGAGGCTGCAATCGAACATATGATTCGGGCCGGTCTCGCGTTCGATTGCGCGATCCCGGCGTTCTCGAAATTCGACCGCAAGAATTACTTCTATCCGGATATGCCCAAGGATTATCAAATTTCGCAGTTCGATATGCCGCTCACCCAGGGCGGTGTGGTGCGCTATTGGCTGGATGACGGCACCATGAAAGAGTGCCGCCTAACGCGAATCCATCTCGAAGAAGACACCGGAAAATCGACGCACGCCGGCAGCGGCGATGGGCGAATCGCGGGCAGCACCCATTCGCTGATCGATTTCAACCGGGCCGGCGTTCCCCTTATGGAATGTGTCTCCGAGCCGGATATTCGTAGTTCCCAAGAGGCACTCGGGTATCTTGAAGCGCTGAAACGCACGTTCGTCCAACTCGGCGTCAGTGACGTAAAGATGGAAGAAGGCTCGCTGCGCTGCGATGCCAACGTCTCGATCCGACCGGTCGGTGCGATCGAATACGGCACCAAAGCGGAGATCAAGAATATGAACTCATTTCGCTCGGTCGGGCGCGCAATCGAAAGCGAAGTGGCGCGCCAAATCGCGATCGTCGAGTCGGGAGGCCGCGTGATTCAAGAAACGCGCGGCTGGGATGAGGTCAACGGCACCACCCATCCAATGCGCAGCAAAGAGCAGGCGCACGACTATCGTTATTTTCCCGATCCGGACCTGGTGCCGATCGAAATCGACGCAGCGACCGTCGAACGCCTGAAAACAACGTTGCCGGAGTTGCCGAACGCGCGGTTTGCGCGGTATCATGGTGAATTTAAACTGACCGTGCCGCAAGCATCTCAGCTAATCGACAACCTGGCGCTAGCGCATTATTTCGATCGGGTTGTGACGGCGAGCCGGAATGCCCAGCAAAGCAGCAACTTCGTTCTCGGTGATCTCTCACGGCTGGCCAACGAAACCGGAGTCGCGGTTTGCGACTGCGCGGTTACGCCCGAACACCTGGCTGAGTTGATAGCATTGGTAGACGGCGGCACGATCAATTCCAAGATCGCCAAAAATTTGCTCAAACGGATGTGGGACGGCGGCGGATCTCCCGGTGCATTAGTCGATCGAGAAGGTCTTGCGCAGACCAGCGACACCGGGGCAATAGCGGCCTTCGTCGATGAGGTCATCGCGGCGAATCCGAAAGTGGTCGCGGAATTTAAAGGCGGCAAGACAAATACGATCGGGTTTTTGATCGGGCTGGTCATGAAGGCCAGTCGCGGTAAGGCTAATCCCAAGTTGGTCGAGGAACGCATCAAGGAGAAGCTAACCTAAGCGTTCCTATGGGATTGCTTGACGAGCGCACGCTGGAAACGCTGGACTTTGCGATCATCCGCGATCGCGTGGTCGCGAGGACTCAAACCCAACGCGGTCGCACGGATGCAAGCGGCCTCGTGCCGCTGAGCGACTTTGGGCGCGTCCGTTTCGAACAATCCGCGACCGCGCAGATTCGGGAACTCGTCGCTGGCTCGGACCTTGTGATTGCGCGTGCGATCGACACGCGAGAGGCGACCGGCGCGGCGGCTCGGGGCACTCGACTCTCCGGCCAA
>JBDTCU010000148.1:0-8281 GCA_039923415.1 Vulcanimicrobiaceae bacterium | reverse complement strand
ATGCGCCCGGCCGACGTTCCGCTGTTTTACGGAGACAATCAAAAGCTCCGCGCGCTCACCGGATGGGCTCCGCGAATCGCACTGACTCGCTCGTTGCGGGAAATTTACGACGCCGCCCGCAATAAGGCGGCACCGTGAACGATCCAACATCCGATGAACTCCAAGCGCTCGTTTTCAAGAATCGCGGTGCGCTGCTCGGCGTACCGGCGGCGTTGCTCGCCCTGTTCGGAAAACCCAGCGCATTCAGCGTAGCGGTAGGCATTCCGATTGCGATCGCGGGCGAATTAGTCCGCTGCTGGGCGGTCGGTTACTCCGGCGTAACCACCCGCGGCGACCATGTCGAAGCACCCGCGCTGACGACCGCCGGACCGTACGCGCACGTACGCAATCCGCTGTACGTCGGTAATTTCATCACCGCGACGGGTTTCGCCATCGCATTTACCGGCCGCAACGCTTTCGCGCAGAAGCTTGCATTGATGGGTGCCTCGCTCGGCATTATGGCCGGAGTCTACGCCACTATCATTCCGCATGAGGAGCAATTTTTGCGCACAGAGTTCGGCGCCGACTTCGAACGCTATTGTGAGGCCGTTCCGAAATTGCTTCCGGCGCTCGAACCGATTTCGGGTCCAAAAGGCACCTGGAACCCCAGCGTCATTCGGGATGCCGAGAGCAAAACGTTTGGTTTTTTTGGCGGCATGCTTTCGCTGTTGGCACTGAAAGCCCTGAAGGGCTAAGGCAGGCACCGTACGCGGCGGCTCTGGATTGCGCTGACCCTCACCGCCCTGGTTGCGGTTTTGGAGTTTTGGGGCGGCGCCCGCTCGCACAGTTTAGCGCTTTCAACCGACGCAGTTCATGTCTGCATGGATCTGTTTGCGCTCGGAATAGCGCTCGGCGGAACCTTTGGGGCGCAGCGCCCGGCAAATCGGCGCAAGACATTCGGTTACGGACGCATCGAGATGCTGGGCGCGCTGGTGAACGGCGCTCTGCTGTTGGGTGCGACGATCTTCATTATCTATCAAGCGGTGCAGCGGCTGCGCGCGCCTCAACTGCCGCATGCCGAGCTGATGACGCTGGTGGCAGCTGCAGGTTTGGCGATCAATCTGATAGTCGGGCTGTTGCTGCTGCGTGATGGACGCTTAAATTTGAACGTTCGCGCGGCTTTGTTCCACGTTGGCGGCGACGCGCTTGGAGCGGCTGCGGTGGTTATCGGCGGCTTCCTGATTTACTTCTTTCAAATTGGTTGGCTCGATCCGGTTCTGTCGCTATTGGTGGCCGCAATCATTATTATCGGAGTGGTGGGCGTCCTGCGCGAAGCCACCGATGTGTTGTTGGAGAGTGCGCCGCGGGGCGTGGATACCGAGGTCGTCCTTCACACTCTCCGCGAGCTCCCGGGAGTCGTCGACATTCACGATCTGCACATCTGGACGATCGGCAGCCGCAACAGCGCCCTTAGCGCCCACGCGTTGCTCGATGACCGGCGAATCAGCGAAGCAACCGCGGTACTTCGTCTAATTGAAGGCGTCCTGCGCGATTCTTATGCAATCAACCACGTCACGATTCAATTCGAGTGCGAAACCTGCGAACCCGACGCGCGCGTGATCTGCACGCAACGACGTTAGTCGGAGGGGTGCGCGCTGCCACCAACTCGAACTGCGGTCCGGTTATGAGTTCCATGCCCTCCAAAACAGTCGTTCTTTCAACCGCCCGCACGCCGTTCGGCCGCCTAAGCGGTGCCCTTGCCCCGTTAACCGCAACCACCCTGGGCGCCGCCGCCCTGGCCGGTGCGATCGATCGCGCGGGAATCGATCCCTCCGAGATCGAGCACGTGATTCTCGGCCAGGTACTGCAAGCCGGCGTCGGCCAAAACCCCGCGCGCCAAGCCCTCTTCAAAGCCGGCCTTGCGAAAACAGTTACCGCCGAAACCGTCAACAAAGTCTGCGCATCCGGACTACTCGCCGTAGTGAACGCGATGCGCTTAATCAACGCCGGCGCAAATACGGTTGTCGCCGCCGGCGGCATGGAATCGATGTCGAACGCGCCGTATCTTTTAAAAGATGCGCGTTCGGGGTACCGCTTCGGTGACGGAACGCTGATCGACGCGATGATCTGCGACGGCTTGTGGGATTCATATTTTCCGATGACGATGGCGACCCAAGGTTCGAAAGTCGCAACCGAGTTCGGCATGACTCGCGAAGAGCAAGATCAGTTCGCCCTGCAGAGTCACCGCCGCGCGGCCGCCGCGCATGCGAGCGGACACTTCGCCGATGAAATTCTTCCGCTCAAAGTCGCGACCAAAGCCAAAGGTAAACTGGTCGTTGATTCGTTACCGCAACAGGGGCGCGTGCGCGTGCCGGTTGCAGCCGGATCCGCGGACGCTGAGTCGCGGGATCATACGCCGTCCAAAGAGTTCACGCTCGATTATCCGGGCTACGCGCCGTTCGTTACCGGCGATCTACCGTATAAACTGGTCGATCGCGATGAAGCGGTACGCGCTGACGCCAGCATCGAGGCGATGGCCAAGCTCAAACCGCTCGAACGCGACGGCACCATTACCGCCGCCAACGCGCCGGGTGTAAACGACGGTGCCGCAGCGTTGATTCTGGCCGATGCGGAGTATGCTAAAGCGCGCGGACTGCAGGCGTTGGCAACCATCGACGATCACGCAACCGTCGGATGGGACTCACCCTACCTCTGTCTGACGCCGGCAATGGCGGCGCAGAAACTGCTCGACGCCAACGGCCTGGTGCCCGCGCAGATCGATATCTGGGAGATCAACGAAGCCTTCTCGGCGGTTGCGATTACCTCGGCACAGCGTTTGGGGATCGACCTCTCCGCGATCAACAAATTCGGCGGCGCGGTTGCGATGGGTCATCCGATCGGTGCGTCCGGCGCGCGGCTCATTGGAACCGTCATCAACCAACTCCGCAAACGCGGCGGCGGTTTAGGAGTTGCCGCGATCTGCAGCGGCGGCGGACAGGGCGATGCCGTTCTGATTCGCGTCGAGTGAGAATCGCGGTTATCGGCGCCGGTCAGATGGGCTCGGGCATCGCACAAGTTGCGGCGACTGCCGGACACTCGGTCATTCTGCACGATCGCGAAGAGCGTTTCGTGCAAGTCGGCATCTCCGGCATCGAGCGTAACTTGGCGCGAAGTGTTGAGAAGGGCCGGCTGACCGAAGCCCAACGCGGAACGATTCTTTCGCATATCACGCCCGAAACCAAACTCAAAGATTTCGATGTCGATATTGCGATTGAAGCGGCCACCGAAGATCTGGCGCTAAAGCTCGAATTGTTTCGGGCGCTCGATCAATCCACGCCGCCCGAAGCGATTCTAGCCAGCAACACTTCGTCAATCTCGATCACGATGCTCGGCGCGGCCACCTCGCGAGCTGAGCGAGTTATCGGCATGCACTTTATGAACCCAGTGCCGGTGATGACGCTGGTTGAGGTCATTCGCGGCCTCGCAACCTCACAGCATACGTATGACGTCACCGAAAAGCTGGCTCGCGATCTCGGTAAGTCGCCGGTTGAAGTGCGCGACTTCCCCGGTTTCGTCGCCAACCGCGTGTTAATGCCGATGATTAACGAAGCGATCTATGCGGTGTTCGAAGGTGTCGGTTCGATCGAAGCGATCGATACGGTGATGAGACTCGGCATGAATCACCCGATGGGACCCTTGCAGTTGGCGGATTTCATCGGCTTAGATACCTGCCTAGCTATTATGAATGTGCTGCACGCCGGCTTTGCCGATTCGAAGTATCGGCCGTGCCCGCTGCTCAAACAATACGTCGCGGCCGGCTGGTACGGGAAGAAGTCGGGCCGAGGATTCTACACCTACTAGCGATGCTGCACACACCACCGAGCAGTGCGTTTGATCTCACCGAGGAACAGCGTCAAATCGGCGCTCTAGCGGCACAGATTGCGCATCGCGAGATCGCGCCGAACATTGCCGCCTGGGATCGAGCGCACACCTTTCCACGCAAACTCTATACCAAACTCAGCCAAGCCGGCATCATGGGTATCTTGATACCCGAAGAGTACGGCGGCATTGGTGCGGATTATCTTTCCTATGCATTGGCGGTTGAAGAACTTGCGCGAGTCGATGCCGGCACTGCGGTAACGGTCTCGGTCCATTCGATGATCGCGGCGGCAATCATCAAACTCGGCAGCGATGCCCAAAAGCGCTACTATCTGCCAAAACTCGCCGGCGAGGATTGGATAGCGGGCTTCGCACTGACCGAGTCGGATGCCGGGTCGGACGCGGCCGCGATTCGCGCCAGTGCCAAACGGGTTGAGAACGGCTACACGTTAAATGGCCGCAAGCAGTGGTGCACTAACGGAAGTTTCGCGGGCGTCACGATGGCGATGTTTCGCACCGGCGGTGCCGGCGCCAAAGGCGTAAGCGCGTTCTTGATCGAGCAGAACACGCCCGGTGTGGTGGTCGAACGAATCACCGAGAAGCTCGGGATTCACACCAGCAACACGTGCGATCTGGCGTTCGACGACGCCAAAGTGCCGGCCGATGCGCTCTTAGCCAACGAGGGTGAGGGCTTCGGCAGCGCGATGACCGCCCTGCACGGCGGCCGGATCGGGATCGCCGCCCAGGCCTGTGGAATCTTAGGTGCGTGCTTGGATGCGTCGGTGAAGTTTGCAAGAGAGCGGGTCGCATTCGGGAAGCCGATTGGCGCGCACGAAGGCGTCTCATTCAAAATTGCACAGATGGCGACCGATTTAGATGCGGCCCGTCTGCTGACGTATCGTGCGGCATCGCTTTGTGACGCGGGAAAGCCGTTTGCGATCGAAGCCAGCAAAGCCAAACTCTTCGCATCGACGGCCGCGCGCCGTCATGCCGCAGAAGCCGTCCAAATTCACGGTGGCTACGGTTACACCACCGAGTTTCCAGTCGAGCGCTACTATCGCGATGCCAAGATCACCGAGATCTACGAAGGTACCTCCGAGATACAGCAAATCATCATCGCGCGCTCGCTGCTGGGCAAATTATAACACTCCGAGTTTCGAAGGAGCGCCGTTAAAATTAACCTCATGGAGTATCAAGGGAAAGAACTGTTTGCCCGCGTCGGCATTAACGTGCCCCGCGGTCAGCATTGCGCGACCGCCGACGACGTTGCCGCATTCATTGCCGCGAATCCCGGCGAGTGGGTAATCAAGGCGCAAGTCTTGGTAGGCGGGCGCGGCAAAGCCGGCGGCATCAAGTTTGCCAATACTGCCGAAGAAGGCAAAGCCCGCGCGCGCGAAATTTTGGGCATGACGATCGCAAATCGACAGAATCCGGCCGGTGAGGTTGTAAAATCGCTGCTGGTTGAAGAAAAACTTCCGATCGCGAAGGAAGCCTACTGCGCGATTACGATCGACCGCACGACCAAGAAACCGGTCATCATGGCGAGCCGGCACGGCGGCATGGACGTTGAAGAAGTTGCCGAGAACCATCCCGACGACATCGCCAAGTTCTTTGCCGATACCGCGATCGGCTACTCGCCGTTCATCGGGCGCGAACTCGCGTTTGCGGCTGAACTGGACAACGGGTACCGTAAGGCCTTTCCATCGGTCGTCGCCGGTATCTACGAAGCGTTTTTCAGATACGGCGCAAAGTTGGTTGAGATCAATCCGCTGGTGCTGACTAGCGATGGTCGGGTGTTCGCTTCGGATGCGAAGGTTGAACTCGACGACGACGCCATCTACAAAAACCCCGAGTTCAAAGAGTGGCAGAAAACGCTGCCGTTGGATGAAGACGAAACGCTCGCAACCCAGGCCGGCCTGGGCATCCGCAACTTCCGGCGCTTCGACGGCAACGTGGGAACGTTGGCGAACGGCGCCGGCTTGGCGATGGGTACGATGGATGCGGTTCGCAACGCCGGCGGGTCGTTCGCGAACTTTCTGGATGTTGGCGGCGGCGCCAATGCCGAGCGGGTGCGCAGTTGTTACGAGCTAATCGTCAACCACACCGGCGCAAAGTCGCTGTTCATCAATATCTTCGGCGGCATAACGCGCTGCGACGAAGTTGCCAAAGGCATCGTTGAGGCGCTGAGCACCACCGCATCACGCAAAGTGCCGCTCGTCATCCGGCTGACCGGCACCAACGAAGAACTAGGCCGCAAGATTTTGGCCGACGCCGGTATGAAACCGGTAGAGACAATGGATGAAGGCGCCGCCGAAGCCGTCAGCTTAGCGGGAGCAAAGTAAAATGTCGATCTACCTCGATAAGAACAGCAGAGTCATCGTTCAAGGAATAACGGGCCAAGAAGGTTCGTATCATACCGGCCGGATGATCGCCTACGGCAGCAACATCGTCGGCGGCGTAACGCCCGGCAAGGGCGGCCAGAAGTCCGAACACGGGCTGCCGGTCTTCGATACCGTCAAGGATGCCGTCGCCGCAACCGGCGCGACCCACACCTGTATCTTCGTGCCACCGCCGTTTGCCGCCGACGCGCTCTACGAAGCCTACGAAGCCGGCATCGCCTTCGCGGTCTGCATCACCGAAGGCGTTCCGGTTCACGACGTGCTCAAGGTGGTCGGGGCGACCCCCGGCATGCGGATCATCGGGCCGAATTGCCCTGGGCTAATCTCGCCCGGCAAGTCCTCGGTCGGGATCATGCCCGGACACATCTTTAAAGAGGGCAATGTAGGGCTGATCTCGCGATCGGGCACCCTGACCTACGAAGTCGTCGATCTCCTGACCCGCGCGGGCATGGGTCAATCGACCTGCGTGGGCATCGGCGGCGACCCGATTATCGGCACCACCTTCGTGGACTGCCTGCGCGATTTCGCCAACGATTCGCAGACCCAAGCCCTGGTGCTCTGCGGCGAGATTGGCGGGTCGGACGAGGAAGACGCCGCCGCGTTCATTAAGGCCCACCTGCCCGATAAGCCGATTGTGGCCTTTATCGGCGGACGAAACGCCCCCCCAGGAAAATCGCTCGGCCACGCGGGCGCGATCATCTCGGGCAAGTTCGGCACCCCCCAAAGCAAGATCGACGCCTTCAAGGACGCCGGAGTCCCGGTCGCCGACCGCCCCTCCGCGATTCCCGGGCTGCTCGCCCAGCAGATGTCCGCTTCCGGTCAAGTACCAGCGCGAACTTAGCAAGGGAACGCCCGCCGGGACTGCCCATAATAAAGATTCGGACAGTATTAAGGCAGATGAAGGAACCGACAAAGGTCGGGAGAATCGGTTAGTTATGTCAGATTAAGGTTTGCTGAGAAGGCTCAGCACGCCTTATCTTGACGTAATTACTCACTTGACAAAAAGAGGGACAGGAATGACTCCTAAACGCACCCTCCGTCAGATTAGCGTAGCACTCATGCTGCTCGTCGCGTTCCTGGTTCAGGGAACATGGGCACTGGCCGGCACGACCGGCAGCTTGAGCGGTACGTTAGTCGATTCGACCAACGGTTCTCCGATTGCGAATGCAACCATTGGGGTTTCATCGCCATCGCAGAGCGCGTCGACTACGACGGACGCATCCGGGCATTTTGGCTTCATCTCGCTGGCACCAGATACGTACACCGTATCCGCCACGAAAGACGGCTATGCGCCCCAATCACTCGCAGGCGTAACGATCTTCGCAGATAATGCGCAGATCATCGCGCTCAAAACCACAAAAGCGCTCAAGAACATTGCCATCGTTTCCGCGCGCGCCGCAGGCGCACTCGTGAAACCTGGTACCACGAGCGACATTTACTCGGTTAACGCAGCGACGCAAGAAGCCGTGCAGTCACTCGGTGGCGGCGGCAACTTGAACAGCGCATACTCAGCCATCGGCACCGTTCCCGGCGTCCAAGCCGGCATCGGCGGCTCCGGCTGGGGCCAAACCATCTACATTCGCGGTTCACAGTACAACCAAATCGGGTACGAGTACGACGGTATCCCCGTCAACCGCGCATTCGATAACTACGGTGCCACCACGCTCTCCAATCTTGGACAGCAAGAGTTGCAAGTGTACACGGGCGGCTCACCCGCCGGTGCATCCTCACCAACGGTCGGTGGTTTCATCAACCAAGTCATCAAAACCGGAACCTATCCGGGGTTCGGTACGCTCAACGGCGGCATCGGCGCCCCGATCTTCTACCACAACCTCAAATTTGAGGCCGGTGGTGCGTCCCCGAATCGGCTCTTCTCGTGGTACGCTGGCCTCGGCGGCTACAACCAGGAGTTCCGCACCGGTAACAACCAGGACTTCGGAAACATCAATACCGACGGCAGCAACCAATACGGTCTCCTGGGAACCCAGGGAATCGGCGCGGTCGGGCTGTTCTCCAACTTCTAC
>JBDTCU010000147.1:0-3575 GCA_039923415.1 Vulcanimicrobiaceae bacterium | reverse complement strand
CAGAAACAGCGATACGACGACGATGTGTGGCAGCGGTTGATGCGCGCCGTACGCCGCGCTGTTCTGAAATTGCAAGGTCAGATAGACCGGCAGGACGACCGACGCTAAGACGGCCGGCCCGTGGATTCCGGCAGTCCACAGCATCGTCTCTATCAACACGATCAAGATCAACGCGAGATAGGTATCGCCTAACGCACCGAGCGGATGCAGTAATGCCACAATCCCGTCAGCCAGCGAGAGATTGAAATAATATAAGCCAACTGCGATCCCGGCGACAACAAGGACTGCAACACCATTTGGGAGCCACATTTGAAGGGTGCTGTCCGAGTGAGAAAACATGCGGCGCGAGAGCACGAAGGCGCCGCTTACCAGCAGACCGACGACGATGGCCAGAAAGAGCCCGCTGGCGCCCAAATGCTGTAGGTAGGCGATTGGGGTTGGGCCGTACGGTTTGGGCAATGCGAGCGCGAACGCGGCAATCGAAGACGTGACGACCCACAGCCGGGTAAGATGGAAGTGCGATGCGAGCCGGTCTGAAAGCAAGACGATCAGAACGAGCGACATCACGCCGAACGCCGGCATTAGGCTCAGGGCGATCCGCTTGAGGATTCCGGCCCCTAATGACGCTCCGGCCGGGGCAGGGACGATGGGAAATAGGACGAGCAGCCCCAAAAGGAGCCCGATGAAGCTCCAGGGGAGCGCTTCACGGATCGCAACCATTGCGGGCGCCTCCCCAAAAGTTCGTAAGGGAGGAACCAGCCTGCGATCAAACCACGCGAAAAAGCGGTTAGAGTTTACGGACGACGGCTTCGACGCGTCCGACGATAGTGACATCGCTGGCGTAGATTGGCTCCATCGTCCGATTCTCCGGCTGGAGCCGCACTCGACCGGCCTCTTTATAGAAGCGCTTGACGGTAGCTTCGCCTTCCAGCATGGCGACGATGATCTCGCCGTTGTTGGCGGTCGGCTGAGGATGAACCATGATGAGATCGCCGTCCAGAATCGCGGCGTCGATCATCGAATCGCCTTGGACTCTTAGCATGAAGGCGTTGGAGCTGCGAGCAAATGCGGCCGGCAGCACGAATTCGCCCTCGAGATTCTCTTGGGCCGTGATCGGCGTCCCGGCCGCGACTTTACCTACGATCGGCATCACGATCGTTTCGGTGATGGGTCGGTCGACTTCGCTGCGGAGAGCCCGAGGTTTGGTCGGGTCGCGGCTAATCATACCCCGCCGCTCAAGCGTTTTCAGGTGCGACTGCACCGTGGACGAGGAAGAGAGCCCGACCCGCTCGCCGATCTCCCGCACCGACGGCGGGTAGCCGTGCTCGGCGGTAAACTGATGGATCACGTCCATGATCCGCTGCTGCCGGTCGGTCGTCGCTATTTCGGCCATTAAAATCTCCTCATCGTCCAGCGTGCCATACACCTGGCACTCGACTCGTGTATAACTCTAGCATAGATCGCCTGACGAGGCAAACATATGTTCGCAGCTATATTGACAAGCGTCGAGCGGTATGTGGTAAAATCTAGGGGACGAACGGCTGTTTGCCACAAGATATAGATGCTCTCGTGAGCGAACAACTGTTTGCCACAAGATATAGAAGGAGATAGTGATTATGGTCAAGCGGAAACGATTCACCCTCATGCCGATCATCGCGCTGGCATCGCTCAGCCTCATGGTCTCGCTTCCGATGCTCTCGGGCACCCTGCACGCCGCCGGTGTCCAGCACTTTACCAATATCACCGTGCGACCGGGCGATACGCTCTGGTCCATCGCCGCCCGCCATGCCGGCGAAGCCGGCGACGTCCAGGCGACCATCGACCGCATCAGCGAGGCCAACCATCTATCGGCGGCCGAGCTCCAACCCGGCGAACACCTGCGCATCCCCAACTAGACCGCTTCTAGCCTCCACGAGAAAGTCGCATCAGTTGCGACTTTTTCATATAGAATCGCTTATTGCGGCAGTTGTCGGCTACTGTCCGTCGCGTGATAGAATCACCGTGGGAGTTACAACGATGCAACTACTGGACGACAAACCCTACTTCGAATTCCTCGACGGCGAGGCGCGCCGAAGCTGGGGAAACTGCGAACACAGGCTCACGTTCAGGTCGCCTTCGCATCCATCCTCAATCGCTGCGCAAAAGGCCGCGGAATCGTTTCAATGGAATGGCGGTTTTGGCCGGACGGTCGATCGGGTAAGGCCTCGCTGGTGCCGGACCTCGCATTTGTTCCCTACGATCGATTACGTCCGCTCACGGATGATGATTCGGAAGAGCGGCGAGCTTTTCGAAGGGCTGGAGATTCCACGCTAATCTTGCTAAACGGCCCTAATTGCGTGATGGATACGTGTGAATTGTGAATGCACAACTTATTGGAAGATAAACCGGGCGTCGAATTCATCGACGGTAAGGCATACCCGAAAGTGAGCCCGAAGCGTACACACGCCTTAGTGCAATTTGCGGCTGCGACGATTATACATCGCTGTTCAAATGGACGCGGATCCATTGCGCCGGAATGGCGATTTTGGCCGGAGGGGTCTGGAAAGACGACACTGATGCCTTGCGTGTCGTATGTTTTCTTACGAGCGTCTGCGACAACTGACCCGCGAGCAGAGGAACCGCCTTTTTCACCGGACATTGCCGTAGAAGTGCGTTCCCCCCTCAAACCGGCGGAAATTACTAGCGCAGAAAATCTCGCGTTATTTGGCATTCCGCTTCCGATGTGCGCGAGTATCGCGCCGATGACGTTTTCGATAATAACGCGGTGACATGGCTAAGGTTTGAGGTTAGTGAGCTTTTCTCGGAAGTTGAGATTCCGAGCTAGTCCTTTCGCCACTAGAACGACAGAGCGTCGATGATGAGAAACCAAGGGTTGTGAGCCAGTCGTTCGAAATCGGCGTTACTCGCTAGCGGTGGGCGCGCTGTTAGGCGCGGCTCTATTAGGGAGCGCAAGCTGAAACCGGCGATGATAAGGGCGTCGATAATCGTTTGCAGCGGGCGGTGGTAGAACGTTACCTCGACATCGCGCGCGCCGATCTTCCAGCGATCGATAACCAGTTGAGTCGCGAAGTAATTGGAGACGAGCGGTGCAGTCATGGCTGGATGATGGGTTGAAAAGAGCAGGCGGCCACCGGGACGCACGACGCGCCGAAACTCGGCCAGCACGCCGCCCCATTCTTGCAAATAGTGCAAGGTCAGCGAGCTAAAGACCAGATCAACCGAGCCATCTTCCAAGAACGGCAGCGGCTGCTCCAGATCGGCGCAGTGCGTTTGTATGCGGTCGCCAAAACGTGCTCGCACCATCGCGATCATCGCTGCGCTTCGGTCGATTGCGATCACCTCGGCGCCGCACTGCAGCAGGTGCGCGCTGTGTTCGCCGGCTGCGCAGCCGGCATCCAGGACCCGCAGACCGCGCAGGTCGCCGAACAGTGCCTGCATCGCCGGACGCTCGTAGCCGGCGTTGTAGATGCTAACTGCTGCGTGCGCGGCGTACTCGGCGGCGAACGCGTCGTAATCGCTCACCTTCGGCTCACTACGATGATACTATGATCCCGGTGGTCGTCGAGAAACTCCAG
>JBDTCU010000146.1:0-3218 GCA_039923415.1 Vulcanimicrobiaceae bacterium | reverse complement strand
CGATAAGCCCGATGCGGTCCAAGCCATTGCGGCGCGCCACGGAACGCTCACTCGCTTAAAAGTCGACAACATGGAGCAACAGCACCAGTTGCTGGTTGTCGATAAGCCGGGGACCGTTTACTCGCTGATTGCAGTCGTACCCGGACTCGGGTTCGAACAGATCGTCAAGGAACTGGGCGCCGAAGTGACCGTAATGACACAGAAAAATCCGAGCGTCCGCGATTTGCTGCTGGCCGTCAACAAGTGTCTTTCAGAGTCGGTTTTTCTGTTCACCAATGATTCCAACGCGACGTTGGCGGCCAATGAAGTCGTCAAGCTCACCGACAAGATGCTCACCATCATTCCGACCCGCGACATCGTCGCCGGGATCGCCGGACTGTTTGCATTTCGAAGCGCCGGGCGGCAGGCCCCCTCGCTTGAGCGCATCTTGCAAGCGGCCGCCCACCCCCGGAGCGCTCAAGTCTTTTTTGCCGGTAAAGACGCGGTGATTGGCGGAACGAGCGTGACTCACGGCAAACCAGCCGCAACGTGTGATGGCGCACTCTACGGAGGCGCGAGCATTCCTGAGGCGTTGCGCAATGTGCTGCAAGCCATGGGTGCCGAGCACGGAGGACTGATTACGTTATACTACGGCGGGGCGCAAAAGGAAAAAGACGCCCAACATTCGAGTGAAGAATTGCGGGCAATCTTCCCGCAGGCGGAGATTGAATACTATTACGGCGGTCAGAAGAACGCCGAGTTTGTGGTATCGCTCGATGAGTAGGCCGAGGATTGCGCTGGATGCGATGGGCGGCGACAATGCACCGCACGAGATTGTGGCCGGCGCACTTCTGGCCGCCGAAAAAAACATTGCCGAGATTACCCTGGTTGGCGACGAAGCGCAGATCCGGCCGCTTCTCATCGGGCCATTCGGCAGTAAGATCGCAGTCGTGCATGCGCCCGAAGCCGTTCCAATGGATCAGCATCCCTCGCAAGCGCTGCGCTCCTGCGAAAAAACCAGTTTGGGCGTCGCGGTAAACCTGGTTCGCGACGGTCGCGCCGATGCGGTCGTCTCGGCCGGCAACAGCGGCGCGTTCTTGGCGATCGCCCTGATCCGTTTACGGCCGATTGAGGGCATCTCGCGGCCTGCAATCGCAACGATCTGGCCGGCACCAAAGGGGCCGACGGTGCTGCTGGATTCGGGCGCGAACGTGGATTGCCGTCCCGAGTGGCTGGAGCAGTTCGGGATCATGGGCTCTGCGTATGCGCGCGCGGTCCTGCATATCGAAAATCCGCGAGTCGCGATTCTCTCGGTCGGCGAGGAGCGCAGCAAAGGTAACCAGCAAGTCATCGAAGCCGCGCGCCTGCTCGACGCTTCGCCGGTCAACTTTATCGGCAACGTCGAAGGCAAAGACGTCATCAACAACGTTGCGGACGTCATCGTAGCCGACGGCTTTGTCGGGAATGTGGTCCTCAAAGTCGCCGAGGGTGCCGTCTCGGGCGTCGCGCGGATCATTCGCGATACGATTGTGAACGGGAATCTTCTTACTAAGCTGGGGGCGTTGCTGATGCGCCCCGCGCTTCAAGGGCTGCGTTCAAAGTTCGATTACGAAACCTACGGCGGTGCTCCGCTGCTCGGCTTGCGCGGCAACTGCATCGTCACTCATGGCCGTGCCACCAGAATCGCAATCATGCACGCGATTCGCGTTGCCGGCGAGGAAGTCGAAGCCGACGTTATCGGTAAGATCAGCGAGCTCGTTAAGCCGCACCTCGCAGAGGTGTAATGGCGCCGGCAATCGTTACCGACAGCACCTCCGATATCGAGCCGGAGCGCGCTCGATCGTTGGGCATTGAGGTCGTTCCGCTGTTCGTGGTCTTCGGCGAAACGAGTTACCGCGACTATATCGATCTTTCGCGAGAACAGTTCTTCCAGAAACTTGCGACCGAAAAGACGCTGCCGATCACCTCGCAGCCAACCTCGACGATGTTTGAGGAGGCCTTCGCGCCGCACGTTGCGGCGGGCGACGAGATTCTGTGCATCACGATTTCCTCCAAACTCTCGGGTACGATCAACGCGGCGCGCGCCGCAGCCGAGCGATTTCCGGGCGCGCGCATCACGCTGTTCGATTCTGAGTCGGCCGCCGGCGGGCTTAATATGCAAGTGATGCTGGCGTGCCAACTCGCCGGGGCTGGAACTCCGCTGGCGGAAATCTTCGCCGCGCTGGAGCGAGAACGTCAGACTCAGCGGCTCTACGCCTGCATTCCCGATCTTTCGCACCTTCAGCGCAACGGCCGAATCGGGAAAGCTCAGGCAGTCTTGGGAACACTCATGAAGATCGTTCCCGTCTTACGGCTAAGCGAGGGTGCGGTCGATGCCGAAGCCCAAGTGCGCACGTTTGCACGCGCTCAAGAAACGATGCTCGACTTAACGATGAGAAATGTCAGCGCGATTGCGGACGCGCGATTTATGGTGATGCATACGAACGCCCCCGCGCTGGCCGCAAGCGTCCTCGAGCGTTTGCGTGAGCGGCTAGGCGAGCGGATCCCTCGGCAGTTGGATATTCTCGAGGCGGGCCCGGCAATTGCGGTGCATGCCGGCGCCGGTGCGGTCGGAATCTTCTCGGCGCAAGATTAAGTTGCTGGGGATCTACGTGCATCTGCCCTTTTGTCCGTATATCTGCCCGTACTGTGATTTTGCAAAATGGCCGTACAAACGCAGCCTCGCCGGGCGCTATCTGGAAGCGCTGCATTGCGAGATCGAGAACGAACCGGCCGTCGGCGCAAGCAGCATCTTTTTCGGGGGCGGCACGCCCAACACGTACGAAGCCGGCGAACTGCGAGATCTGATCGAGCGGTTGACACGACGTTTCCCCAACCCGTCGGGACACGAAGTCACCATCGAAATGAACCCGGATTTAGCTTCCCGTGCGGACCTTACTACTTATCGCGAGGCCGGCGTTACCCGGCTCTCGATCGGGGTGCAGTCGTTTGACGAACGCGAGATTCGAACGCTCGGCCGCCGCCACACCCAGGCCGACGTGGAACGGGTGGTGACGGGTGCCCGCGAGGCCGGGATACCGTCGCTTTCGCTCGATTTGATCTTCGCAGTACCGGGCCAAACCCCGCAGAGCTGGCGCGATACCCTGCGAACCGCGATCGCCCTCGAGGTGGATCACATCTCGACTTACGGGCTCACCGTCGAAGAAGGGACGCCGTATGCGGTTTGGCGAGAGCGCGAG
>JBDTCU010000145.1:0-6490 GCA_039923415.1 Vulcanimicrobiaceae bacterium | reverse complement strand
ACAGGCTATTCGCTTAATGGCCTTCGAATCAGCGGCCCGCAGCAAGGCCTCTTGGGTTCGGCCCAAAGCCTATTTACCGGCGCCAGCGTCAACTTCGCCCCGACCGCCGGCTATCTTGGCGGCACGATCAATTATCAAACGCTGCGTCCCACCAAAACCTGGACCTACAGCTCGCTCGGAACGATCGGCAACTTCGGCGCCTCGACGTACTCATTCTCGGCGACCGGAGCGCTCACTCCGCGACTGTCTATTGCGATACAACACGCTTTCGATGCGCGGGATGATTTCATCAGTGGTCTTTCATACGCCGATCAAAGCAGTCTGCCGCCATACTTGCATCAAGGCGCGAACACCTCGCGCGGTGACTTGCTGCGTTTTAACTACACGATCGACAAGCGAACCAACGCCGAGTTTTTCGGCGTATTGACTAATGGAAACTTCTCAAGCATTTGCTCGGATTTCACGACGCTCTTGCCATGCGGATACGGAAGCGTAACGGCGAGCGCCAATCAAAATGAATACGGCTCGCTAAACCTCAGTTCGCTCATCGGCAACGTCCAGGTCGGCAGCTATCTCGGGGTTAATACCGGTCGCTACGGGAGCGATCAAGGTCTAAGGATTGTAAGTGGGCAGAGCATGACGCCGTTCTCCTCCCACGATACTTATGGCTCTCTCAGTTACGGTGCGTATGCGAGCGTGACCGCGCGTCGCCATACGGGCAGCCTGGACGCCTACGAGAACGGGTTCGGCGGAACGACGATCCAAACGTACAACGGCGTTCCAATCACGGTCACGCAGCCGTTTCTTCGAAGCTCCGAACTCTCGCTCTCCGACAAAGTGAAGTCGAACGATAAGCTTGCGCTGACGCATTCGCTAAGTTACGCCTCCGCAACCGGCTCGGGCAGTTCGCTGGTAGTCTCCGAGAGCGCAGATTGGGAACCAGCTAAAGCTGACGTCTACGAAGCCTCGCTGGATATCGGCGCGGCGCAGCCCAACTACAATCAAACGTTGGTGCCGCTTGACGATGCGCTCAGCGCCGATTTTGATTGCTACGGACCCTCAACCTACGTCGACGGATCATCGGAGCCGGCGGTCAAGCAATCCTACCTCAACTACACGCTGTCGTGGCAGCATACATTTCGCGGCGGCAACGTGAAGATCGATCTCTATCGAGACAACGAGGGCGGAGCAGATCAACGTGCCTCGGTTCCGATTGACGCCGAACCCGCATCTATGTTCCCGAGTGGGCTCGACAGTTATTTGGCACAGTTGAAAAACGCGTGGTCTCTGCCGACCGTGTGCGGGAAAATTCCGTTTCAGCCTCAGCGCGTTTACGTCACCCAAAGTTTAACCGGCTTGACGAGAATCAATCAAGGCTACGACATCTCGGGGCGGGTTTCGCTTGGAAGAAATGTCATTGCGTTGCCGACATATTCCCTGGGCAGCACATGTCTCAGCAGCCTCGATCCGCGGTTGCTGTTTGCGGGAAGCTATTACGGCCTAGGATTGCAGTTGCCCCACAAACCGCTGCGTCGCGCCGGGCTAACCATCGATGCCATCCAACCCAAATCACGAGTCGAATTACTTTTGAATGCGCAGTTCACCGGGCTGAACAATGCCGGTAATCTGCCCGCATTTACCGTCTACAATGCCGGCCTCGTGTTTTTTCCGAACGTCGGTACGATCACGCTTACCGAGAGCAACCTCTTCGGGACGCACACTGGCCTATTCACCCAATATGCGGGCGTCTATCCGATGCCGGTTGTCGGAGGCGGTACGTTCTCATTTGCAACGACGCCGCTTCCTCCGCGCCAGTGGGCACTCACCTGGCGCATCCCGTGGAGCCAACACAAGAGCAAGGCGGCTACGGGAAGAGGCGCTGCAGCGAAAACGTGAATCCGCTCTGACCGGTGAGCGGCTGACCGGCGGTGGCTCGCAGATTGCTCGACCCCCCGGACAACGGGGAGAACAGTCCACTCGGAGTCTGCTGAACAAAATAGCTGAATTGCAACGCGGTGAATTGATTGGGCTGGTACTGGAATCCAAATGTCTGGCGGACGGGCACGCCAAACGACGTCGCGTAAATTGCGTAGAAGTTTCGCGAGAGGATCCGGCGGAAGTTGAGTCCCAGATTTCCGGTATAACCGACGCTCAGGTTCACATCCGAGAGTCCGAGGGTGCTCCCTAAAGCGTTCTCGATCGGCGCCAGCAAACCGCGAGCGAATTGAGCGTTCAGCAGGTTGAAGGCCTCCTGACCGATGGTTATCGCGCCGCTCTCCTTTTGGCTCAGGCCGCCCGGCGAGAGCGCACCGGTCCCCGCTGCGGGTGCCCCGCGCAGCGTCCCCGGCGGGACGACCTGCCCGCTTTGATCGAATTGAATACCGCCGACCAGGCCGCCGAGGGGCGCGATCAAAGCCAGAATCTGCGATTGGCTATAGCCAGGCGGGTTGGAGTCAAAGGCGATCGTCGGAGCGGTGATCGGGCCGTCCACTTTGATCGTGATATCGGCGCTGCCGGTGGGATTTCGCTGGGGATCCGGGTCGGGATTGATCACGTGGGTCACCGCGACGGCGTGCAGGTCCGGAATTACCCCGTTGGCTGGATCGAACTTCACCACGCCTTGCGCTACCTTAAAAGAACGGTCGAAATAGGTGAGTGTGCCGCCGGTAGAATCGATCTGCCCGTTCAGAGTCGGGGCCGCCAGGGTCCCCGCCAAGCGGGCGCTGCCCCGGCCGCCGATGTCTAAGCCTCCCGCTAGGCCGCCGCCGCGAACGCGCACATTGCGTCCGGCGGTGATCGCCAAGTTAAAGGCGAGATTGAACGGCAAGCCGGCCGCAGCCCCGGCCACCGAGGCGCCCGGATTCGCGCGGTACAGCGCCGAGAACGGAATGGTGGCGTCGATGATATCCGCAGTACCGCTCAAGAGCGCAAGGCCCGTCCCTTTGCGGACCAGCTCGAGGTTTGAATCAAGCAGACCTTGACCGAAGGCTGGGAAGTCGAGCGCTGCGCTGCGGGTCGTCGCTCGCAAGGTATAGATGGCCGGCCGGTTGGGCTCGAAAGTGATCTCTCCGCCTCCCCGCAGCGACCCGCGGCCGAGAGACGCACTCAACGTCTCAAGGGTCGCGCTGGTGTTCGCGAATGCGAGCCGGGCGACCATGTCCGTAACCGGCGCACGCTCCAAATCACTCTGATAACTGCCGCGGTCGACCCGCAGGTCGCCGGTGATCCGAGGCGATCCAACGGTCCCGTTTAAGCTCACGTTTCCATCTACGATACCGCCGAGTTGGGTGTGCGCCCCAAGCAGGCCGCCAAAACTTGTAAGATCGATCTGCTTCGGAGCGATGTCCAGCGAGATCGGAGCGCTGCTTGGGCCAATCGAAAACGGCTGTAGCTGCAGCGGGAGAGTTCCCGCCAGCGTCAGCCGGCCAGTTTTGAAGTTCGCCTCAGCATTGCGCACTTCAATAGCGCGCCCGCGCAGAGCGAGTTCGCCGAGCAGACTCGGGATCTGCACGCCATAGATGTCGGCGTTCTCGGCATCGAATGCGCCGGTGAACGTCGGTGCTCCGAATGTTCCCCCGATCTGCAGTGTCGTCTCAAGATTCGCCGTCGCATCGATGGTGTGTTTGGTCAATTGCACAACCAACCGCGGAATATCACTGGTCTGCGCGTGCACCGTCAGTGAGAGCGGATCCGAAGGGCGTAATCCAACGCTTCCATCTCCACTTGCAGTGAGCGCCGGCAAGTCCAACTGAAAATTCGAAAGCACGATTCTGCTGCCGCTCGATTTCGCGCTTGCCGTGAAGCGGGTTATCGGTACCGGGCCGATGGTGCCGCCGTTCATCGTCAACGCTCCGAGAACCGCGAGCTGCGGATACCGTCCGTTCACTTGCGCTGTTCCATTAAGACGCCCGGTTATCGGAATGGTTGGATACCCAAAAGCCGGCAGCCAGGTACTCAAATCAAGATTGTGCAGCGTGCTGTTTAAGTGATACGACGACCTCGCGAAAAACTCGCTAACCTGCGAACTCGGCGAGAGCACAATGCTGCCGTTGGTTTGCAGGGTACCGTGCTCGCCGCCGATCCGGACCGAACCGGATACCAGATTGCGGCGGCTCGACCACTCTGCCGAAGTGTCTCCAATAGGTAGGCTCCGGTAGCGAAAATTCGAGACGTCTACATCGCCGCTGGTAGTGACCACAGCGTCACTCTGCCCAACCGAGAGTGCCACTGCGCCGGTTCCGGCGAGGGTGTCGCCGGTATCGAAATAATCGTTGAAATCGGTGAGGTCGGCATGCGGTGCGCGCAGCGACAATGCAGTGCGGTGATGCAGCAGGGTGGCTGCAAAGGTCGCCGCAGTCGTCCCGACGAGCACGCTGCCTTGCGCCGCTTGTACGCCCGAGGGACTTGCGGCGATAAACGCCGCGCCGTCGGCGAAGCCGAGTCCATTGATGCTGCCCTCGGGAACCTCCAGAGGTCCGCGGACGCTCGGTGCCTGACCGCTCCCCCCAATCGCGACATCCGCATCGAAGCTGCCGATCGTGCCGTACGTCGGAAGCCGTAGAGTGTGGGCGGCCTGCGCGATATCTCCGCCGACTACACCGACGCGCAGGTCGTACCGCGGCGTGCCCGAGCCCACACCGGAGACTGCCCCGGCGAGATCGGCGTGCGTCGAGCCGACCGCTACTTCGGCGTTACGAATGCGGACTGCATCGTTCTCATAGGCGAGCTCCGCGGTTCCGCTCACCGGGTAGCCGTCTACCCGGCCGTCGCGAACGACGACGCCTCCGGAAAAACTGGGTTGGTGCGAAGCTACGCCGATGCCCGCGACCCCGACTGCCGAAACGGTTCCGCCTTGTACCGGCAATCCGAGGCCACGCAGGCGCGCGCCGTCCACGTTCGTCGCCGAAATGGCCAGGTTGCGCTGAGACCCGGCTGCAACAAGCGAACCGCCCGCGAGCGCCGCGCTCGCAGCGTAGACGCTCAAGCCTCCGTTGCGGATACCGATGGTGCCCGAGATGTTTGCAATCGGGACTCCGCGGATCGTGGCATTTTGCAGCTGGAGATGTTGGGCTTGAACGATCAGGCTATCGTTCACCAACGCGATTGCGGCCGGCCCATGAATCGCGCCGTGCGCACCGAGCTCGCCGGTGAACGGACGCAGGCCCTCAAACGAGCCCGCATACACGCCGCGCACGACGGTTTGGTGAGGCGAATACTCACCGTTTCCCTCGATCGAGCCCCACGGCCCGTCTGCAAAGATGCGATGAATCGCCAAATCGTTGAGACCGCCTGAAAATGAAGCGCCCGCCGTTTGCAGCCGAACGCCTGAAACGCGCAGATCAGTCGCCAAGACGCGGCCGGCGGCGACGATTGCGCCGCCCGAGCCTCCGCCAGCAATCTCAACATCGCGAACCTCGCCGCGTAAGGCAGGAAGGCTCGGCAGAGCGACTCCCGGCAGTGCCTGCGCGCGCAACTGGTCGGCTTGCAGGTCGTTTGCGGATGCCCAAAACGCGCTCACATTGCGGGGGCGATCGATGGCATACCCCCCGGTCAGCAGCCCACTGCCGACTTTGATTTGCAGTGGACCAACGCTTCCGACTCCGCTCGGATCGATGCTGAAGAACGCGTGAATATTCTCTGGAGCGTTCGCCGATACAAAATATCCTTGTGCGCCGATCGCCGAATTCACGCCATTGAGCAGCGCTTCGCCAACGATCAGATCGTGCGGAACGAGCGCACCGAGATAGGGCAGCGTTCCCGATGGACTCTGGTAGTGAACCGCAATATGCGAGTCGATCCGCGATCCCAGCGCCAGCCGGCCGCGCAGCGCGAAGCGGATGTCGTGATAGGTGAGCTTGAGCGGAATAATTTCAGCTTCACCATTGTAGAGCGCAACCAGTCCGCTCACGCGCTCGAGCGGAGCCAGCTGATAAGAGATATGCGGCGCGGCAAATCCAATAAGGATCAGGGGCCTCGCAATCGGACCTTCGATCTTTGCGCTCACCTGAGCCACGCCGCTTAGCGGCTCGCGAATTCCGAACGAAACGATTTTTCTTAAGTTGCGTAGATCGCCGCTGCCGATAATGCCCAAATGAAACTGCGGATCACCAAAATTATAAATGGCTCCCGCGATCGTAACCGGCGTCGCTCCCAAGGTTGCTTCCAAGCGTTTCGCGCCGAGACCGCCGTCAAATATCTGCAGGCGGCCAGACATATTTGAAAGCGGCTGCGCCAAACCATTGATCGAGAGCTGTGCGTTCGACACATCTGCCAGCGCACTCACGTGATACGATATCGGCTGGTTTGCTAGGACGTCGAGTGCGTAGATATGGGCATCAAAGTGCTTGGCGGTCCCGGCCAAGATTCGCGCGGCCGGTGAATTGATAATGTAGTTGCCGATCGCCCTGATCGGAATCGTCGCGGCTACAAAGTGGTGGAGGGCGTAGCCGCGCGCAAGATCGATCGTGCCGCTGCCATGAAAGGGTTGGTC
>JBDTCU010000144.1:0-7522 GCA_039923415.1 Vulcanimicrobiaceae bacterium | reverse complement strand
AAGCTTTCAAGTTTTCGCGCCTTCGCTGAACTCTGCATCACGCGCCAGATCATCACCGCGATCAAGACCGCGACCCGGCAGAAGCACATTCCGCTCAATCAATACATCTCGCTGAACAAACCGATTTACGATGAGGACAGCGAGCGTACGTTGCTCGATGTGATGGCTTCGCAGAAGACCTCGGACCCCGAGGAACTGGTGATCAACCAAGAGGTCTCGCAAGATATAAAAGAGCGGATTCAAGAGAATCTCTCCGAGCTCGAATCACAAGTTCTGCTTTCCTACCTGGAAGGCAAGAGCTATCAGGAGATGGCACGCGATCTCGGCCGTCACGTGAAATCGATCGATAACGCGCTTCAGCGCGTCAAACGAAAGATCGAGAAGAACCTCTCCGAAATCGAACTCCCGTGATTACCGAAGAGGCGCCCTAACCGGCGCCTCTGTTACATATGTCCCTTCCCACGTTGCCTTAGTCGGAGGGAGTCGATAATCCGATCGTAGAGAAGGTCGCGATCGGCGATTGGATCGACCACCAATACTTCGGCGGCTCTGCCGTCTTGCGGATCGATCGCGACCGTTACGGTGCGGCGTCCGCAAACATCCATGCAGCTCGTGCTGATCGCGCGAACTTTGCCCCAATATCCATCGTCCTTCAGTTTCTTCTTTAACCAGTCGCGCAGGTTGAAGTCGCCGATCTGCGCGGCTTTGTCGGGATCTTCTTCGGGAATGCGCTCTTTAAAGCAACGCTCGCAGACCAGCACGAGGCCGCGCTCGGTCCACTTTGGGGTGACATTTTGCATGCTTGAGGATCAACCGCATTTCTGAAGAGTAGCCGACGGTGGGATTCGAACCCACGTGTCCTTTCGGAACCGAATTACGCAGTTCCGCCCCAAACGGCAACTGACCGAGAGTACGTAGTAAAGAGCCACGAATCCGACGCTCTTGGTGCCATTACGGGCGATAAACATCGCGGAATCGTGATGGGTGCCGATCACAAAAGGCGGTGTCCCTTGGGCGGCTCCGTGGTTCGTCATAAGAACTTCGATGATCCGGCAGAAAAGGAGCAAGGTCGTCGAGATCGCTCATAATTTGCTCGGTGGATTCGGACACTATCCAATGAACGGAATGTCAGTGCCACCCTGTTGTCATCCCTTGCTGCAAAGATAGAACATGGACACGAAAAAATGGCGCGGCCTATGCAAGAATTGCGGTGTCGATGGGATCAAGCCGCCAGCAAAGAATTTGTGCTCTTTGCAGCGTGCTCAAGATTACAACTTCAAACTCAGAATGTCTGTATTCTTATCGGGCAAATATCCACCACTTACGAGTAATGTCCGATTCATAAGACGCGTACTTATTCATCGGTTTGGTGAAAGGTGCGTCAAATGCGGGTGGGAAGAACACCATCCAACGACCGGAACGGTTCCCATCGAAGTGGAGCATAGTGATGGTAATTGGCAAAACAATGACCCGGCCAATCAACGCTGCTCTGCCCGAACTGCCATGCGCTTACACCGACATTTCGTGCCTTAAATCGGGGAAAGGGTCGCGAAAACCGCCTAGGCGGACGAGGTAATCGGCAACCCGCCTCATCATTCCCGCTTCGACAACAAGCAATTGAATTGCAACGGCAACTCCTTGCTGATGCGGAACGAGAACTTGCGAAGATTGACACGGCCCCTCCGAACAATTATCATTGCTGCCGACGCCGGCGTAGCTCAGTGGCAGAGCAGGGCTTTTGTAAAGCTCAGGTCGTCAGTTCAATCCTGACCGCCGGCTAATCCAACCGTATATGAAGGTGCGTAACCGTCGAGATTTTCAGGGCGCTTACGAGGAGTGTGCTAGCGCGACAGCGTACCCTGGTCCGCTGGTCCGGATTCGGAAAAGCTCACAGAGTGAGCGTTGCCGAATCACCCGTGGGTAGGTGGCCGAGCGGTTAAAGGCGACGGACTGTAAATCCGTTCTGGGAAACCGGTACGCAGGTTCGAATCCTGCCCTGCCCACCATCACGCGGGCGTTACATAGTGGTAATGTCTCTGCCTTCCAAGCAGAAGTCGCGAGTTCGATTCTCGCCGCCCGCTCCAGAATCGGTGCCGTCGGGCAAAACTATACCACACGCCCTCGTAGCTCAGTGGTAGAGCACATCCTTGGTAAGGATGAGGCCACGCGTTCAATCCGCGTCGAGGGCTCCAGATTTTCCGGAACCTGACGCCAAGAGGCCCCGCTGATTTCAGACGGGGCCTCTTGGCTTTCGAGGGGAGGTTTATTTAACGACGTGCCAGTCGGTGATAACGTACTGCGCTCCGCTTTTGGTTACGGTCAGCGTACCGTCCCCGAAGGCGTCCACGTTGAAGGTGGCGATTTGGGTTCCGGCGTTACTCACGACGCCGTTGATGAACAGGTTGCTGGTTGGCGAAACGCTCGTGTTGGTGGTCACGTTTAACGTGTTTCCGTTGGCCAGCGTTCCGTTGGTGATGGTCAGATTGGTCAGCAGGCCGCTCTTGTAAGTAGCGCTGATCGGCAGGCTGTATGCGCCGCTTGAGGTTCCACCTGAGAGCGTGAACATCGGAGTGGTTATCGGACAGGCGGTATTCTGCACGCCGGCTGCAATCGAGAGCGATCCGATCGAGCCTTTGAAGGTCGAGCCGGCGTGAGTGGCGCTCCAGGTTACCGAGTTGTCCGTGTTGACCGTCCGCGTACCGCCCGAGAGGACGCCGCCTTGCCAACCGAAGGTTTCGCCGAGCGATTGGATCCCGGTCGCATTGAATCCGGCTGAATCGGAGCAGAACGAATTGACGTTGGCGTTAGCCGGCTGCATGACCAGTTCGTGATCGGCGTCGATCGTCTTGGCGCCTGCAATGTCCAATTCATCCACACTGGCGTGGTCGAAACCGTCGGCTGCGATCGCATATCCGTACTTATCGAAGGTCGCGTTGAGGATACTTACCGCATCGGTACGAACCGCGCTGGGTGTGCCGTTGCCGAGCGCGTAGATTTTTTCAGTTCGGCGGACGGTTTCGGATGACGAACTGGTCTGCGTGTAGATACGCACCACGTCACGGGCCAATTCGGTGCATCCGGAATCGTAGAAGTATTGGTTTTCGGTTGAGTTAGGATCGTTGTTTTTGTCGGGTGCGAAGAACTCTTGGCCGTTCTGGCAGGTGCCGAGCGAAACGGATTCCGGCTTAAAGCCGACTGATTGGGCCGAAATCGCATTGTTATACGAAGTGATGTTCTTCATCGGTGTTCCCACCGCGTTGGCTGCATTGACGGCGTCTTCAGACTGACTCTGAGAAGAAGACGATCCGCCGCCATTATTGCCGCCTGGAGTGCTGGGTACCGTCGAGCCGCCCCCACCGCATCCAGCGAATGTCAGGATGGCGGAGCAGAGTATGAGTGCAAGTCGTGTGCGCATGTTCATTCCTTTTCTTATGTCGAGGAGCGTTCGGGAGAAACTCTTTTTCTGAGGTTATCCTGTGAACGCGCTCGCCGCATTAGCGTAAAATGAAAAGCACGCGGTTCTCATCCGCGCTTAAGATGCGCGGTTATACTGCGTCGGCGTCGGCCGCAACGTACAGATCGTGATCTTCCGCGTCTATGCGGACCGTGAGGATCTGCTTGAACGCCGACCATTCGCGAATGAATCCACCGGGATCTGAACGCAGCGCATCGTCTCGCGTCCAAAAAAGAAAAAGCGCCGCGAACCGCTCGCCGAGATCGCCCATTTCGATGCTGTAGCGCTCCGCCTTCCAGCGGACCACTTCGTTTTGACTGAGGCGAAGCTGCGGATAGAGGGAGTCATCTTCCAAACGCAGATGCGCGATCATAACCGCATGAAGTCGTTCGAGTAGCGCGCGAGTCGAATCGGTAGAATCGGCCTTGTCGATCTCTTCAATCAGGTAACGAATGACGACATGATGATCGCGGCAGGTCTGGATGCTGATGCGTTCGTTCGCCCGTTGTTGCGGCCGGCTCGTCAATCGGGTGGATGGAATTGCCGGACTCTCAATAAACCGGGCGACCAGCCGTTCTAAGCCGGCAACGTCGGCCGGCTTGAAGCGGGCCGGAATCGGTGCGTCGACATCGAGGACGCCGATAATTCGCCCGTGCACTATGAGCGGCACGACCAGCTCAGACCGGGATTCGGAATCGCACACGATGTGGTCGCCGAACGTGCCCACGTCGTCGACCGTGACGGTGCGGCGCTCGCGGACCGCCTGCCCGCAGACGCCGCGCCCCTTCGGCAGGCGCGCGCAGGCCGGGTGCCCGCCGAACGGCCCCAGCACCAGGCTTTCGTCGTCCTCAATGAAGTAGAAGCCCAGCCAGTTTACGTTCGGCAGCTCGTGATACAGAAAGGCTGCGAAGTTGGCCGCGTTTGCGATAAAATTGTGCTCGTCTTCCAGCAACGAGGCGACTTGGCGCTCGAGCATTGGATAGTCGGTGTCGTCGAGACCGGTCTGGGCGGAGCTATCTGAGATACCCATTAGGCTTTACAGAGTTCCCCATGAAGCGCACACCTTACTCCGCCGGTTAGGAAAGCGGGAAAGCCGGCGGACGTTCGTGAAGGCGACTGACAAACTTCTCACGGAGGCCGCAAACGGGTGAGTAGGGATATTCCAATCTCGGAGCCGCACCGAGAACATCGCGACCGAGAACTGATCCGGCGGGCGGCAACGTTGCTCGCGGCCGGGATGTCGCTTGGAGAGCTCTTCGAGCGTCTTTGCGAGATGCTGGCCGATTACATCGATTCCTCGGTCGTCTTTATCGCGCTAGTCCAACCCGACGGCAGCTGTGCGATCGAGTACTTTCACGATCACGGTGAAATCAGGCGAGACCCGCATATCACCTTGGTATCCGGGAGTATCACATGGAAGGTCATTCACGAGAGCCGGATTATTTGGGGTAACCGCGCTGAAGACTGGGTAGTAAACGTTCGCACCCCGATCAACATTGACGCCCCCGAAACAGACGACACCATCTCCGCGATTTTCGTTCCGCTCAAAATCGGTGAGTCAACCATCGGATGTCTTTCGGTACAAAGTAACCAGCCCGATGCCTACGATGCCGGCGAAGTCGATTTAATTGCTGCGATCGCCCGCTATTTGGCGGTTGCGGTCGAAAACCAAAGGATGGTGAGCGCCCTTCAGCAGGCGGCCGACATCGATGTACTAACCGGATTATTAAATCATTCCAAGCTGTTGCGCGAATTGGACGTCCTCGTAGAACGCGGCGTTTCCACCAAGCCGGTTGCTGCGTTGCTCTTAAACGTCACCAACTTCGCGATGTTCAATGACACGTTCGGTTATCCCGAGGGCGATAAAGTACTTCGTCGGGTCGCCGATGCGCTATGCGAGTTTGTTGACGTCACTACGATTTTAGGTCGGTACGGCGGCGATGTATTCCTGTTCTTATTGGCCGACCGATCGAAAGAACAGATCCTGAAGTTTGTGAATGCCGTCGCGGAACGCTGCCGCAGCCTGCAGTATCGAAATGAAGATCAAGCGATCCCGATTACGATCGCCTGCGGGTATGCGTTGGCGCCGATCGATGCGGCGACTCGGGCGGAGCTGCTGGCCCTGAGCATTCATCGCGCCCGGCTCTCGCGTAAGCAAGGCGGACGTGCAGTCGGTGAAGATGACATAGACGCATACACGCTGCACGGGTCTTTTACCGGCATAGAAACAATCGTCGACAGCCTGCTCGATCGCGATCCGTACACTCGCGTACACCTCTTTCACGTGAATGCGATGGCGAAGCACTGGGCAGAGTATAATCTGGATTTGGAGCGTTCCGAATTCGGGACGATTCTGCAGGCCAGTCTGCTTCACGATGTCGGCAAGCTTCTGATTTCGGATCGAATCCTCGTTAAACCCAGCACCCTCACGCCGGAGGAATACCGAGCGATTCAGCATCACGCCGAGTTCGGCAAGAACATTCTCTCCCGATATGCGGGGTACGCCGAAGTCGCCGAAATCGTCGGCCAGCACCACGAGCGGCTCGACGGCCTGGGCTATCCAAACGGCCTTGCCGGCAACCGGATTCATCCGCTGGCGCGGGCGATCACGATCCTGGACGCTTTCTCTGCGATGGTCATGGACCGGCCCTACCATCGCGGGATCGCCGAATCCGACGCGCTGGCCGAGATCGAGCGCTGCTCGGGTACGCAGTTCGACCCGGCCTACGTTAGCCGATTTCTGGCTTATCGAGCCGGTTCTTGAACAGAAAAAGCCCGCGCTGCTCGGGAAGGGGCCGCCTGGCAAGCGGCCTAAGGCTCCGGTCGCGCGCCCGTAGCTCAATTGGATAGAGCGGGGGACTCCTAAGCCTCAGGCTGCTGGTTCGATTCCAGTCGGGCGCACCATAATTTCTTCGAGTGCCTACTTGAGCGCAAACTAGGGGTTGCTAACTACTTCCGATAGTGCTAGTTTGAAGCCGCGTTGACGTTACCGCAGACCCGCGTACTTCGTTGTTCGTGAGGTGTGAAACGAAAAGAACCGCTCTAACATCTGGCGCGACCACCACGGTTGTTGGCCCGTAGGAAAGCACTGTGAAACTTCAACCGAGCGAAACGGAACTGGCAGGGCAGTCGATCGTCGAGGACCGCAAACTGCGCAGCGATGCTACGACCCTGCGAATTAAATGGCTCGTTGCCCATTGTCTAATAAAAATTGCAAAAGCCGATGGCGGGTGGTCCACCCTTTACCAAGATCCCAGTGACGGCCGCTTCTGGGGCATACCTATCCTCAAGGCGAACTGCAAGGGGGGCCTCCGATGCTTCGCGTACTCACGGAAGAGCAAGCGAAAGAAACGTACGAATTTCCACAATCCGGATAGAATGCACCGAGGAAGCTTCCTGCTAAGTTTACGAGGTCCCGAGCGTGCAGCAAATCGGTCCGCAAATGATGTCTATGAATTCATTGGACGACTTCGGAGTGAGAGCGAGATGCGCGGCGAAGTGCTGCTGGCTGGAAAGTTGGACACGGCATTGCATTTTGGGCAGTAGGAAGGCGCCGTGAAACTTCAACCGAGCGAAACAGAACTGGTGGGCATTGGATCTTCGAGGACCGCAAAATGCGCAGTGATGCTAGGTGCCTGCTAATTGATTGCCTCGTCGCCCATTATCTAATGAAAATTGGAAAAGCCGACGGGGTGGTCCACCCGTTACCAATATCTCGGCGACCGCCGCTTTTGGGAGCACACCTACCCTCGGGGTTGGATGTAAGGGGGCGGTCCCCCGATGCTTCGCGTGCTCACAGAAGAAACAAGCGAAAGCAAAGTGTAACCTTCTGCAACTCGAATTAGAAGCTTACTGAATCGAGCATCCTTGGGTCGTCCCGCGGCGCGGGAACATCCGCTAGCCCCTCGATCAAGAATCGCCAAAACCACCAGGCGCAGTGAATTCCCAGTTGCCAGCTCGCTTGCAGTTGGGTAGTCTCTCGGGCGACGAGCGTTCCATCGCGCCCAGGCGGGTGAGTTCGGGAATCGACATGGTAAGAAGCTCCATAGGAGAGGTGGTTCCTCTCGA
>JBDTCU010000143.1:0-2781 GCA_039923415.1 Vulcanimicrobiaceae bacterium | reverse complement strand
GCGATCGACATCTCGTTGTCGTTGAGAACGACGATGAAATTGGATTTCATTTGGCCGGCGTTATTGAGCGCTTCATAAGCAAGGCCGCCCGTCAGCGCACCGTCTCCGATAACCGCCACAATCGTCTCGCTGCTGCTCGCTAAATCGCGAGCCGTCGCCATTCCAAGCGCCGCCGAAACGCTGGTGCTGGCGTGACCCGCGCCAAAGATGTCATATTCGGACTCGCTGCGCATCGAAAACCCCGAGAGACCACCACCTTTGCGAATGGTTGGAAAGCGGTCGCGCCTGCCGGTGAGGATTTTGTGCACGTAGCTTTGATGGCTGACGTCCCACAGAATCTTGTCTTTGGGCAAATCAAGCGAGCAATGTAAAGCAAGCGTCAGTTCCACCACACCCAAATTCGGCGCTAAATGACCGCCATTCTGGGAGCAGGTTCTCACCAGCAAGTCTCGGATCTCGGCAGCCAACGTGTCGATCTGTGAACGGCTGAGGGCTTTGAGATCGGCCGGAGACTGGATTCGTTCGATGATCATGCTATTGACGGCAACGTTTCGACGCCGCGCGCGGATGACTCTCTAGGCGGCCGGCGCCGGCTGCGAAGGATTCCTCCGGCAGCAGGGGCGAGTAAGGTGGAGTGCTTGAACAGCCCGCGGCGGTAGTCGTTCCAATCAAAACCCGGCGAGTTTGGCGCGATCTCGCGCGGATAGTATCGACGATTTTCAATCCTTTTCTGACCGCGCTGGCGCTCTTTATTATCCTTGCCCACGCCCGCGCGACAGATACCGTGAACTTCTGGTATCTGCTCTTTCTCAGTACCGTTTTCACCTCGATCGGCCCGATGCTCTATGTGTTTTGGCTCTATGCAACCGATCGTATTTCGGATTTGGATATGTCGATTCGAGGCGAGCGCGAGAGCGTGTTCGGAACGTTCGTTATTTTCTATCTGCTCGGGACGGTGACGCTCTGGCGGACCCACGCACCCCTGCTCTTAGTTGCAACCCTGGCCGGCTACACACTCTCCACGGTCCTGGTTCTGGTCATTACGCGTTATTGGAAAATCAGCACGCACGCGCTGGGCATCACCGCACCGCTGGTCGCGCTCTCACTGCTCTACGGCAAACAGGTGCTGCCGTTCTTTATTTTGATCCCGATGGTCGCGTGGGCTCGGGTGTATCTCAAAGCCCACACGGTGGGCCAAGTCATCGCCGGCTCGGTCCTCGCAACCGGCTCGACCGTCTTCTTCTTTTGGGCGTTCCATATCGTGAGGCTATGAGCCCGCCGGCGCTATCTTTTCGCAGTGCGGCGCTAATTCGCCCATCAAGGCTTGTACGCTGAGTTCAAAGGCGGCCAGATCTCCGTTCGTAACGTAGGTAATCGAGCCATCTCCGGCCGGATAGTTGCGCCGCGCAACTACATCGGCAGTCCGTTGCGCTTGGGCGCGCGCGGGATCGATCCGGGTGATTTTCTCACCGAGCGCATCGGAAAAGTGCACATCCAGAACCGGATAATGAGTGCAGGCCAAGATAACGGCGTCAATGTCATTGGGAAGCTGCGCGCAGACCTCTGCAACCGCGGCGCGGGTTTCATCAGTCGCTATTTGGCCGGCCTCCACCAACGGTACGAGTTTAGGCGCGGCGATCTCGATCACCTCAGCCTCGGGGTTTAGAGCGCGAATCTTGCGCCCATAAGCTCCGCTGCGAACGGTCGCGGCAGTCGCAAGGACGCCGATCCGCCGATATCCGGCTTGCTGCACGGCATTGGCCGCGGCTTCTATAAGGTCGAGGATTACTGCGCGAGCGTGCGGCCAGCCAAAAGACTGCGCGATTGCACAAGATGTGTTGCACGCCATAACGATTGCATCCACGCCGGCCGTATCGAGCCACGCGATGTTGTGAGCCAGCAGGCGCACCAAATCGTCCGGTTCGCGGTTACCGTAAGGCACGTGGGCTTGATCTGCCAGAAAGAGCAGATCGTGGTGCGGCAAAAGTTCGTGGACTCTGCGCACAACCGTAAGGCCTCCGAGACCTGAATCGAAGAGTCCGAGCATCGAGCCGGCGCTAGCGCTGTGTTTGGAGCGATCCGACCGCGGAGCCAGTGTAATCGCCGATTCCGTCGGCAATCGCATCGGCGACTTTTTGGCGCCAGTCGGGTGAGGTCAAGCGAGCGTAATCGTCGGGATTAGAAATGAAGGCCGTCTCGATGAGCACCGCCGGCATCGATGTGTGCAGCGTCACATAGAGGTGACTCTTGATGATGCCGTCATCTTTCGTGCCGAGTGCGCCGGCCATTCGGCGATCGAGGTCCCGCGCCAGCGGCATATCGATCGGCTTCGAGTAGTAGGTTGTTGTACCGCGCGGGCCGCTGTTCATGAAGCCGTTCACATGAACGCTCACGAACAGTCGAGCTCCGGCAGTGTTGGCAATATCACAGCGGGCTTGCAGTTCGTCGTGGGGCGAGTCATTGGGCTGGAAGACGTCGACGTCGGTGGTGCGCGTCATCTGCACTTGCCAACCTCGCGAGATCAGATCGTCGCGCAGACGCTTGGACATGTCGAGCGACAGATTCTTTTCACTGATACCGTTGCGCACGGTGCCCGGATCGCTGCCGCCGTGTCCGGGATCGATTACGATCAATTTCGGATTTGTCGGCACGTACGTTGATTTCGGGGTCGGCGAAAACTTCCAACTTGCATCGTCCGGCGGAGGCGGAGCAGGTGAGGCATATGCCAGCGCACTATCGCCGATCGAACCCGATCCGGTCCGCGGGGCGTCCGGCGAATCT
>JBDTCU010000142.1:0-6235 GCA_039923415.1 Vulcanimicrobiaceae bacterium | reverse complement strand
ACCGGTGCGATCTCGATTAGCCCGGCCTACATCGACGCGATCGATGGGAGAGACGGCAAACCTAAACGCTTTCTTTCGAATTCGCTAAGGCTCAACGTCGTCGGCGGTGCGCTTGAGGATCCGTTTGCCGGTATTCGGCACCTCGTCGCAACGTTAATCAAGATCGTCCTGGTTGCGTTCGCGGTGTTTGTGGTAGCGCTTCTCTTCATACGAAGACGCGCGATACCCAAACCGCCGGCCCCGATAGTTCTCGAACCGCCGACCCCGGTGGCTCCGCAACGCTCGCTCAAAGATGTTCTGCGCAATGGGTTGCTTCACTTGCAATCGACACCGACGCGCGCGGCCGTCATGCAGGTTCGAAGCGTTCTTTGGAAGATCGCCGGCGCACCCGACGGTATAACATTGGCCGATGTGTTCACCCGCTACCGACCAGACCTCATGCGGACCGATCCGCAGTTAGCCCACGTTCTCCAACTCACCGAATCCGCCGCGTTCATTAAAGAGCAACAGATGCAGACTGCGATCGGCGAGCTCTGTGCTTCCCTAGAGCAGTTTCTCTCACACTAGAGGCTTCGGCGGCACCTGCTGTAGGTAATCGGGGAATCCCTTGACTTGATGTGCTACAAGTAGCACAATAGAGTGTATGAAAACCGCCGGTATACGCGATGTGCGCCAGAACCTTTCGGCCTTGCTCGAAGAGATCAAGAGGGGTCGAGAAATTCTCATTACGGATCGCGGACGCCCGGTTGCACGACTCGTACCGCCGATGTGTCCCATCGCTTCACCGTTCCCTAATCTCGCGGCATTTCGTAAGACGATGCCGACACTGAAAGTAACCGTTTCGTCAGCGATCGCGGAAGATCGTGACGATCGCTTCTAAAACCAGAACTGACTTGCCGGGGCCGCTGTATCTCGATGCCAGTGCGCTTGTGAAACTCTACTTGCCTGAGTTCGATAGCCCGGTTCTTAATCGGCTTCTTTTGGGCCGGCGCGATGCATTGATCTCCGATTTGGGAGTAACGGAGGTCGTCTCGTCGCTAGCGAGGCGTTGCCGCGAAGGCGGTATTCAGCGTGAAGCGGTTCTGCGTTTGCGACGGGAACTGCTACGTAACATCGAAGCCGGCGTCTATCGACGCGTAGAGCTTGTGCCGGACGTATACCGCGATTCGGAGCGATTGCTGCTTTCGCTTGGCAACGTTGCGATTCGGGCCGCCGATGCCCTGCATTTGGCGCTAGCGGTGAGTGGCGGCGCGGCTACCGTATGTACATATGACCGGCGCTTAACTGAAGCAACCAAGGCGATCGGACTACATGCATATCCATGAATCGACAGTAGGGACCAGGCCCGCGGCCTTACTGGCGGCGCTTCATGAGACGATCGTCGGTCAAGCGCCGGTTGTGGAGGCGCTGGTCTTGGCACTGATCGCGAACGGGCATATCCTGCTCGAAGGGCCGCCAGGCCTCGCCAAGACGTTAGCCTGTCGCGCGCTGGCCGCCGCCCTGGACGGCGAGTTTAAACGGATTCAATTCACGCCGGATTTGCTGCCGAGCGATATCGTCGGGACGCGCATTTTCAATCAAAAGGAAAGCTCGTTTACAACCGCTCTGGGGCCGATTTTCGCAAACGTCGTCTTGGCGGATGAAATCAATCGGGCTCCCGCCAAAGTGCAGTCGGCGCTTCTGGAAGCAATGCAGGAGCGCCAAGTGACCATCGGTCCGCAAACCCATCCGCTGCCGGACCCCTTTATCGTGATGGCCACCATGAATCCACTCGACGCCGACGGCACCTATGCTTTGCCGCTGGCGCAGATGGATCGCTTTTTGCTCAAGGTGAACGTCGAGTATCCGACCCGCGAAGAAGAGCGCGCGATTCTCGAACGCTTCGCTGTCGAGGAAACACCTATGCATCGCAGCGCCGCCACTCTATCCGACGTGCAAGCGTGGCGTTCGGAAGCGCGCGCCGTTCACTTGGACGAGAAGCTCAAACACTATATCGTCGAGTTGGTGAGCGCCACTCGATTACCGCACGACCTGATCGACCGCGGAGCCAGTCCGCGCGCGACCCTTGCGTTGGCTTTCCTAGCTCGGGCTAAGGCCTTGATCGACGGACGCGCGTTCGCATTTCCGGACGATGTGCGCGCGGTCGCCCCGCTGGCTCTGCGCCATCGCATTGCTTTCAACTATCGCGTCGTCACCGACGGCGTCGACCCCGAACGCATTATCGCCGAACTGGTCGCCGGCGTCCCCGCACCGTGATAACCAGCGGTTTGCGTGCCGCGCTTCTTCGCGGCCGCAATAGACCTCGCAATCGCGGGACCGGCTCACCGACCATTTTTCGCGGGGACGGGTATGAGTTTGCCGAGTTGCGCGAATATGTCGCGGGCGATGACCCGCGCCGGATCGACTGGGCCGCAACCGCTCGCGTCGGGGCCTTGCAGACGCGAGTCATTTTGGAAGATGTAGCGCTCACTCTGGCCGCAATCGTGGATGATTCGGCTTCGATGCAAGTAGGAAGAGCTCGTTCACTCGCTTCCAGTGCGCATGAAGCTCTGCAAGGCTGGTACGGTGCGGCGATGACCGACGACCGGTGCGCTCGAATAACGGAGCGCGGCTTAGTTGCTCCGCTCGGGCTGCGCGGCCGGCGCAGTTCGCTGGTCTGCGAAAACGCCGTCTCCGGTTCCCCGCTCAAACTTGCGCGGGCGCTGGAGATCGCGCGAGCCGCGCTGCCGCGCGGAAGTGCGCTGCTGGTAATCAGCGATCTCTTCGATATTCGCGACGCGCACGAGCGCTTGCTGGGCGAACTCGGGCGCCGGTTAGATTGCACCGTGCTGTTTGCTCAAGACCCGTGGAGCGACGCATTACCTCTTCGCGGGTTTGTCCGTCTCGCGGACGCTGAAACGGGGGAACAACGACGCGTTTTTATCGGGCGCGGCGAGCGCCGACGCTATGCCGATGCGGTGCGAACGCGCTGCACTGACCTGCGCCGCCAATTTGAGCGCACCGGCTGGCGCTTCGGAACGCTTCGGGAAGCCAATGGGACCGATTCACTGCTTCACGCGTTTGGCCTGCGATGAGTTTTGCCCATCCCTGGATGCTGCTTTGGGTGCTGGTTGCCGGTGGTGCATTCTTCACGCTCTATCGGGCGATCGAACGGCACAATGTGGCACAAACCCTTACTTATTCAAATCTCGAGTTTATGATCGGCGCAGCGTTGCCAAGCCGCGTGCCGTCGCGCCTTCTTTTGGCTGGATTGGTCTGCGCGATTGCACTCGTCGCACTGGCTCTGTCCGGCCCGCATGTCCTCGCGAGTGTCCCCTCCAAAGACGGCAGCGCGTTCATCTGCATCGACACCTCGGGATCGATGGCCGCAACCGACGTGCTTCCGACACGATCGCGCGCCGCAAAAGCGGCAGGTCAGGCCTTCATCAACGAAACGCCGGCGGGCACCAAAGTCGGGATTATCGCCTTCTCGACATCGGCGAGCGTGATCCAGCCGCTGACCGAGGATCACGATCAGCTCACAGCCGGCCTGGCAAATCTGCCCGACCCGAATGGGGCAACCGCCATCGGCGATGCGCTAGCCTTGGCTGCTCAGCAACTCCCCTCGCACGGTCACCGAGTCGTGATCCTTATTACCGATGGCGTCAATAACCGCGGCGTCGATCCGCTCGAAGTCGCGAAGTTTCTAGGCAGCAAGCACGTTCCCGTCTACACGATTGGGATCGGCACCAACAACGGCGAGATTATTCCCGGCACCAGCGAGGCCGCCACAATCGATGAGGAAGCGCTGCGCGCCTATGCGGAGGCCAGCGGCGGCGCCTATGCGCGGGTCAGCAATGCCGCCGAGCTTCGGAGCGCGCTCGGCGAGCTAGGAAGAACCACGACCTTCGAGCGGAAGAAGGTTGATGCATCCCTGCCGTTTGCGATCATCGGCGCCCTTCTAATGGCCGTGACGATGCTGACGGGTTTTGCTTTAGGAAAGTATGCGTGAGCTTTTTATCCGGTCGTGAATCGTACGAACGATCCGAGTTGCACGAATCCGGCGTCGATCCCGATCCGCTGCTGCAGCTTGGGCAATGGGTGCGGGATGCCGAGCAGGCGCAGATCAGCGAACACAATGCCATGTGTGTATCGAGTGTCAATTTGAGCGGGCAGCCGTCCTCGCGAATGGTGCTATTGCGCGGCCTAGATTCGCGTGGGTTGATTTTCTACACGAGTTACTTTAGCCGCAAAGGACGCGAGCTCACCGAAAACCCGAACGTCGCCGCGCTGTTCTACTGGCGGAAGCTCGAACGCCAAGCGCGCATCGAGGGCGTGGTCTCACAATTGAGCGATGGCGAATCAGACGCCTATTTTGCAACCCGGCCACGCGGCCATCAGCTCGGTGCCTGGGCCTCCGAACAGAGCGAACCGGTCGAGAGCCGCGAACTGCTCGACCGCCGAATCGACGATTACAATAGCCGTTTCGACGGCGAAGACGTCCCGCGCCCGCACTCATGGGGCGGCTACCTGATCAAACCTTTTCGAATCGAATTCTGGCAAGGCCGCCCCAACCGCATGCACGACCGCATCGAATACACCACCCACGGCCACACCTGGACCCACCAGCGTTTGCAGCCATAACAGCAATTTCTTTGGATGTTCCATACGACGCCAAGTTCCGGCGCCCTTGTCGGCACGACGATGCGATAGGAGGAACACTTTGCAAGAGCACGGGCGTAATCTACTAAACTACCTCGGCGCATTCGCGCTAGCGGTCATCGTTGTTGAATTGTTGTTTACGCTCGTGTCCCCCGGTGGTGTTTGGATCGCTTGCTGCGAGATATTTCGCTGATGTGCGTTCAACATATCCCCCTGGGTCGGACGCTTCGGCCGCGCAGAGAGACCTGCAGGGCCGATGGGCTTTACCTCAATGAGCCGGAACATGTTTGCGAGTTCACCAGGCCTAATCAACTTTGCATCAGATGGTTTAGCGCCCGCCTTTATGCTGGCGGCAATCCGCCGTGCAGCTATTGGAAGAGCATCCGGACGAAGACAGCGCGTCGCCGCTCAAACAACCGACATATTCGCACCACCACTATCGCCTCGTGGGGTCTGCTGCCGCCGCGAGCTACTGCTTTTGGCAGTCATACGGGTACTATGGACGAGCAACGCTTTTAATCGGCTCCCTGCGCGCTGAGTCGAGGGCGTAGCTGCAAAGGACCCGAGCTAACGAAAACCCGAAGATCACCTCGCTTCTGTACCGCCGGAGCCTCGAACGCTACGTGCGATCGAGATCGTGGCCTCGCAATTGAGCCACGACGAATCAGACGCCTATCTGCAACACAACCACCCGCAATCATACTGGAGCCGCAGCGTTTGCGGCCGTACATTTTGCTTCAGCTACCGCACGCGTTGCCCTAGCCTAAGTGCCTAACGATGATTGCGGCGGTCGATTTGACTTTGGGATGGGAGAGGTCGAGAATCTCAGGTTTTCCAATCAGTCGTACACCGTGCGATGCCCAGACACCCGCGGATTTCCACGCTGGGTCGTAGTAGGACCACCACGTTATGCCGGCCCACGCACGTTCCTCGAAAATGCCTCGGGCCCATCGCTGCGTTATCTCTAGATCGCGAACGACAACTTCGGACGGGCGCAAATTGCGCGTGAGAAGCGTCTGCGCATCGTCTAAGTCGCAGAGTTCGAGCGTATCATCCAATTCATACGTCGCAAGTGCATAGCGGCTGCCGGGCCAGATTGGAAGAACGGGCGCAAGGAAAAAACCGGACAGCCAAACCGGGTATCTGCCGAACGTTTCAGCGATGGCACCTTCAGCGCTGTTGCTCATGTATCGCGTTGCGTAGAGTTCGGGGTTAGAGATTCGACCTTCGGTTGTGGTTGGTATAAAAAGAGCGCCGCCTGGAAACTCATTGGCGGCGCCCTGAAGATAGGGGAATACGCGATACGTCTTCACATATAAGTCCCGGCTGCGATACCCTCAAGGGCTCTGATAAGTGGAGCGGCGCCGCGCTTCGCTAAGACATCGATCGGTCGTGCACCTCCAAATTGCGGCTCGGCGCAGGTGAGCCAGGCAGAGGCCATGGCAGGGTTCAACGTCTGAAACAAGCGATTGAGCACATAGTGCATATCCGAGATCCTGGCTGACATCAGACCGCTAATCGGTTTACTCCCGTCTTTCCAGCGCGAGACTGTGGACTTTGAGATTCCGAGCAAGTTTGCGACGACAATGATCCC
>JBDTCU010000141.1:0-9079 GCA_039923415.1 Vulcanimicrobiaceae bacterium | reverse complement strand
GCTTGCGCTCGTAAAGGTAGCCGCTCATCAGGGAATCCGGCGAACCTTGACAATCCGTCCCGTTGGCCGGCAAGTTCTCCGAGTATCCGGCGAAGCTGTCGCCCTTTGCAATCAGTTCGCTTGCGAGATTCGGCCCCGAGAACGTATGCGGGCACGAGTCGTCGGTTATTCCTTGCGTCGAGCCACTGAAGAACGCTAGATAGTTCGGTTCGCTCGGGTGCGTAACTCCGTGGCTATCGGTCAGCAGCGCATTCTGTGAGGCAAGGCTGTTGACGTACGGCGCCTGTGAGTTACCGATGATTTTTTCGTAGTCGAGGTTCTCCATCATCACCACCGTTATGTGGCCGATCGGAGCCCCGGAGACCGCGGGCGGCGTGGGTGTTGCCACCGGCGGAGTGGGAACCGCCGTAGGAGACGCAGTCGGCCGGGCGCTTGGAGTGGGAACCGGCGTAGGCGTCGGCGTCGATATTGGCAACGCAGTCGGACCGGCACTCGGACTTGGGTCCGGCGTCGGAGCACCGGCAGGCGTTATGCTAACCTTGGAAAGTGCTCCCGCGCCGCCGGCGTACGCAAACGATTCCGGACGATCGCTGAGGGAGACAGTATAAAACTTAACCGCAATCTTGTCGGTTGGGCTGGCGCTTTGCGCGACCCCGTCGACCTTGAACGTCTTGGCGCCGACAGAACCGAGTGACACTGAAAGCTTCATCGCGACGGCGACAAGAGAGAGCCCCACGTACTGGCCCCCGCCATTGTCGGCGTCCACGCGGTATATCTTGACGCCGACGACAGATAGGTTCGAATTGGGCTGCGTCACATCGAGTGTGACGTTGTAGGTCGCCGCGGGCCAAGTCGTGGTTCCTTGCGCCTGTTGGGCAACCCAACCCCAGCTGTCGACGTACGGCGCGGGCGGTGCCGTCACGGAGACATCCGCCTTTGATAACGTGTTTGGCACGCCCATTTGCGCGGCCACGGTGCCAGCCTCGCCGCCCATGGTGTAAAAAAGATTCGTGGCAACGTTTTGGCCCGATGGCCCAAACGTGGTCGCAAAGCCCTGCGTTGAAATTGCGGAGGTCGCTCTGGCAACAGAGGTGACTTGGGTGGAGCTCAGTGGCGCTATGTCGGTCGGGCTATCGACCGCTGCAGCTACCGGAACGTTCGGTATGGACGGGAGCGCTGCGGAAGATTGCGAGCCGCCCGAGCAGGCGGCTAAGCCGCTGGCGGCGACGAGCGATAAAGACACCAGGCAGCGGCTAAAGCATGATCTAAATGACAATGTGGGCCCCTTTGACTATGAAATTTGGATACAATGACTATCGGCGTTGGGCCCTAAACATTAATGAAAATTAGCTCTTTCTTTACAAAAGTAGCAGGTAAGCATGCGCCAGCCCTAGAGTCAACCGCCTCGCCCAGCATACGGCAACGGTTAGCTAAGCCTCCAGGTCCGTCCGGTCGTAGGCGGTTTTGCATTCGTCGCAGCTCCAGCGATCGGTGTCGATTCCAATCCGCTGAGTATGCGAACAATACTTGCAGGTAGCCGTCCGGAACAGCGCTTTTCCGGTTTTCTTGGGTTTTAGTTTCGCAGGTTTCTTGGCCACGCTATTGCTGATTCCAAAAGACGAAGAGCGAGATCGCCGCGACTCCCATCAACGCCACGGTAAACCAGCCCCAGATATTCGCAAGCAGCGAACTCTTCCAGCGCCCCATGATCGACTGATTATTTGCGATGATCACGATCGCCACAATAATCGGAACTGCCGCTACGCCGTTAAGCACCGCCGACCAGAAAAGCGCTTTGATTGGGTCGACGTGGATGAGATTCATGAGTATGCCGAGGATCATGCCGACGAGTATTACCGCATAAAACTGGCGGGCTTTTCGTATCGGCTGATCTAGGCCGGTCCGAAGCGCGAAGGTCTCCGCGACGACGTAGGCCGATGATCCGGAAAGGGCCGGTATAGCCAGCAGCCCCGTACCGACCATTCCTAAGGCAAACAACAGATAGGCAAAGTTTCCGGCTAGCGGTCGAAGCGCTCGGGCAGCATCTTGGGCGCTTGTAATGTCGTGCCTCCCGTGGGCACCTAACGTAGTCGCGGTCGTCACGATGATAAAGAACATGATCAGATTGGAGTAGATCATTCCGGCATTGACATCCGAGTGGGTGTCGCGAATCTCGCGTTCCGTCGCCCCGCGCCGGCCGCTCAAATTCCGGCCCAGCAGCTTCTCTTCTTCGACCACCAGCGATGCCTGCCAGAAAAAGAGATACGGCGTGATGGTCGTTCCGAGAACTCCCATGACGGTTGTGATCCAGTGGCCGTTCAGCTGTATCTCCGGAACAAACAGATGCTTGAGCACTGTCCACCAGTTGGGGTGAACGACGAAGGCTGTGACGACATAGGCCAACAGCGCAATCGTCAGATACTTGATCACCTTCGAGAGCATCCGATATGAGAAGAATATCTGGCTGAGGATCAGCACCGCGCCGAAGATCAGCACCCAGACGATCACTGGAATCCCGATGACAAGATTGGCCGAGCCCGCCATGCCGGCGATATCCGCGCCGACGTTAAACGTGTTGGCTATGATGACGATTGCGGCCAGCGTGTAGGCCAGCCACGCCGGGCATGTTTTGCGAATCATCGCCGCTAAACCGAGTCCTGAAACAAGCCCGATCCGAGCACACATCCCTTGAATGACCGCCATCATCGGAGTCGTGAGTAGCGCTAGCCAAAGGGTCGAGAGACCGGTCGTTGTGCCGGCCACCGAGTAGGTTGAAATGCCCGAGGGATCATCGTCCGCCGCGCCGGTAATAAGTCCCGGTCCAAGATTCCGGATAAAATAGATCAGACCGGCGCGTCTGGGATCGGCGTCCCGCTCGGTTTCCGCCTGCATGGCGCGCCTTTACCCAGCAAGCGTGCAAATATCTCAGGACTAACTCCCGGCAATCTCGGGTACCATGGCGCTGTGAACGCCTCACCTGAGCTTGCGACCGCCCCGCAGGTGGCCCATGACGCCGGATTGCGGTACGTCAGCGATGAGACTCCCGGCATTCGCCGCAAGGCAGTCGGCAAACACTTCCGATATAGCGGGCTCGACGGCAAACCTATGACCGAGCGGGCAGAGATCGCGCGGATTCGCAAGCTCGCAATTCCGCCTGCGTACACGGATGTGTGGATCTGCCCCTCTGCAAGCGGCCACATTCAGGCCACCGGCCGGGACGCGCGCGGACGAAAGCAATACCGGTACCACAAACGCTGGCGCGAAGTCCGTGACGAAAATAAATTTGCGCGCACGATCGACTTTGCAAACGCGTTACCGCGAATACGCAAGCGTGTGTCCAAAGATCTGAGGCTGCCTGGCCTGCCCAAAGCAAAAATCCTAGCCACGATCGTGCAATTACTCGAGAGCACTCGGATTCGAATCGGCAACGAAAGTTATGCGAAAGAGAACAACTCCTTCGGGTTGACGACCCTGCGCAATCGGCACGTTGAGGTTGACGGCGCGAATGTTACCTTTCACTTTCGCGGTAAAAGCGGCATTCGCCACGCGATCGATCTGCGCGACCGAGCCTTGGCTAAAATCATCCAAGCCTGTCACGACATCCCCGGCCAGGACCTTTTTCAATATGTCGGCGCAGATGGGGCCGCCGGATCGATCGACTCGGCCGACGTCAACGAGTACATCCGCAATGTCGCAGGTGCGGAGTTTAGCGCAAAAGATTTTCGAACGTGGGTCGGGACGGTCTTGTGCGCGGAAGAACTCGCGGCCGTCGGCCGGACGTGCGCGGGCGACTCGAAGAGCTGCCTCACGAAGGCGATCGTTCAAGTCGCCAAGCATCTCGGAAACACGCCGAGCGTCTGCCGCGCCTGTTACATTCACCCTGCGATCATCGATGACTTCCTCGAAAACGGCGCGCTATCGCAAGCCAATGAAAAATCCATCCTAAGCACCCTCAAGCGGCGCACGCGTAAAACGCCGCAGAAACAGACCACTCGTCAGCTAGCGGAAAGCCTCCGCGCAGATAAGGAAACCGATGGAAAAAAATCGCGACGTCTTCGAAAACGAGTTCACCGAGGAGAACGAACCGGACGGGCCGCAGCGTGAAAAAGGCGCGCAAGAGCTGCATCTCGATCCGGGTGTAAACTCCCAAGAAGACGATGAATCGATGAGCGAGGACCTCTTTGGCGTTAACAACCCGAAGAAGGGAACTCCTTAGAATGAGCGATCGACAACCCACCCAGGAAATCAGTGTAGAGCAAGCCCACTCGATCGATTCGAACCTGGTCACGTTCATCGACCTGCGGCGAATGCCCGGTCGTCACCAGCTTCGAGGCGCGCTTCGATACAACGCCCGGGATCTGCTGGCGGCCAATAAGCTGTTGCTTCCGCTCCCGAGTGAGTCGACGATCGTGCTCTACGGTGATGCGAGCGAACTTCCGGATGTCGCACAGCGGCTTATGGATGCAGGTCACGAGCAAGTGTACGAGTTAGCCGGCGGATACAACGCTTGGAAAGATGCAGGTTATCCGCTCGAGGAACTCTCGCAGAATCAGCCGGTTCCCGGAGTCCCGGACGCCGGAATCCCGCTGTCGTAGAGATCCCGACGCGTCTGCGGGATCCTTACGGTGCCGGAGCCGTCCGGTTTGGCCAGCAATGACTGGAACAGACCCATTCGGCCGATTCGGAATCCCTGCGCGCTGCCGGCCATGTAGAGCCGCCAGGCGCGATACGACTGCAAGCTGGCCGCGGCGACCGCGGTCGCCGCATTTTTCTCCAGGTTCGCAACCCAGAACCGCAGCGTTCGCATGTAGTGTTCGCGCAATCCCTCGACGTCTCGCACCTCGAAACCGGCTCGCTCGGCGATTGCAAGCGCATCCGAGACCGCCACCAACTCGCCGTCCGGGAAGATAAAGCGCTCCATAAACCCGCTGACTCGCCCACCGGAGCGCCCCGGACTCTGCTCGGCTATCCCGTGGTTTAAGAACAATCCACCCGGCCGAAGCAATGCGAATGCCCGCTCGAAATACTCCGGCAGACGCGAGCGTCCGACGTGCTCGAACATTCCAATGCTCGCAATCTTGTCGAACGAGCCGTCGGCCAGCTCGCGATAATCGCGTAATTCCACGCGTGCGCGGTCGCCGATTCCCAGTTCCGCGATCCGCCGATTGGCTTGCGCACATTGGCTGGCGCTCAAGGTGACACCGAGCGCCTTTGCTCCAAATTTTTGAGCGGCCCGAATCACCAGCGCTCCCCAGCCGCAACCGATATCCAGCAGCGTTTCGCCGGGCTGCAACCGGACTTTACGCAAGGTGTAATCGAGCTTTGCGAGCTGGGCCTCATCGAGCGACGTGATCCCGTTGTCAAAATATGCGCAAGAGTAGACCAGCTCGCGATCCAGAAACGCTTGATAAAACGGGAGCGCCTGGTCGTAATGAAACCCGATCGCGGCTCGGTCGCGTTTGAGCGAATGCACTTTACCGTGCAGATGAGCCTCGCGCAGATCGCCGATTTTGGTCTTCGGCAGTCTCAGCAGAAGCGCCAGAAGTTTAGGAATAAGGTTGCGCGGGAGCGAATCGACCGTCTGATAGAGTTCGTCGACGGCCGATTCCATATCGCCCTTACAATCGATAACGCCGGCCGCGAAAGCGCGTCCGGCATTAAGATCGATCGGCGGCCGGAAGGCCGCGCGGAGCGCCCCGGGCTCGTTGATGCACAGCGTAAAGCGCTCTTCCTGTTCGGCCGGAACGATGGTGCCGTCCCACAACGCAATCGCGAACCGACGAGCGTATCGCTTCCCAAAGACTAACCGTAACACCGCTATCGCGATGCGTGCATACGGATCCTGGGTCGCGAATTGCTCCAGAATCACAGCGCCAGGCGTTGCTCCATTGCTTTGCTCGGCACCTTGATACGATCGGCGAGATGCAAGAATGCGAGCAGTTTCACAAGCCACCAGGTGATGTCGAACTCAAACCAGCGCAAGCCGTGCCGAGCCGAAAACGGAAAAGCGTGATGGTTGTTGTGCCAGCCTTCGCCCCAGGAGATCAACGCCACCCACCAGCAGTTGGTCGACTGATCCTCGGTTTTGAACGAACGATAGCCGGCCATATGGGCCGCGCTGTTCACCAGCCAGGTCGCATGATAGGACAGCACTAAACGCACGAACACGCCCCACACGACCCACGACCATCCGCCGATAAAGTAGAGGGCGACGGCGAGCGCGATTTGGAGCGGAACGTGCAGGTACTTCAGTGCGCGGTAAAACCTGCTCCCATACAGATCCGGCGCGAAACGCTGCTCTTCTTCTAGTGAGGGCTTGGCGGCATTGGGAAGGTAGAGCCAGTCCATGTGAGCCCACAAAGCGCCGCGGTTGATTCCGTGCGGATCACCGTCCCGATCGGCATGCGCGTGGTGAATCCGGTGCGTCGCTACCCAATTGATCGGATCGCCTTGAAACGCGAGGGTACCGCAGATCGCGGTAATGTACTCGAGCGGTTTGCGCAGGCGCAGGGCCCGATGGGTCAGCGTTCGGTGGTAACAGAGGGTGACGCCGAGCATTCCGGTCAGATACATAATCACGATCGCTGCCACCAGCGCCGACCAGTGAAAGAAGCCGCGATAAAACGCCAGCAACGCACCTATGTGAATGAGAACCAGAGCGGTGCCCGTAACCCAATTGGGTTTGACAGACTTCATTAGTGGACGGCTTTCTACGGTGTTGTTTGGTGAGGATGAGTTCGCGTTTGAAGCTGAGCTCTCCGTCTTACGACTTGCAGGCCGAACAGCGGCCATGCAGACTCAGCAGAACTTCTTTAATTTCGACCCCTTGCTTACGCGCGAGATCGGCAACGATTCGTTTGTTCAGTCGATAGTTAACGTCTTCGACCTTACCGCAGACGTCACATCGAAAGTGCGCGTGAGCTTCGCCGGACGGTTCGTAATACGCGCTATCCGCGCCCGGCAGCAAAATCTCCGAGATAAGATCCATTTCGCGCAAACGAGCCAGCGCCCGGTAGACCGTGGTGAAGCCGATCGACGGCTGGCGGCGGCGCGCTAATGCATGAACGTCGGCCATCGCCAGATGGGTTCCGATGCCTTGCTCGGCAACGACATCATAGACGAGTCGATAGTTCTTAGCTAGGCGAGCAGGAACTTCGCGGTATTCGCGGCCTCGCGAATTCGCGGGGTATCCGCGGTCTCGCGAATTCAGAAGGGTCGGCATTGGGGTCATTCTACCACATCGCCGCCTTGACCGACCCATACTTGAGTGTTACCATACAAAAACTGAAAATCAGTTTCACATTTTCCGACTCCCCAAGCGGGACGGCGAGAGAGGGCCTTATGAGCGAAAAGCGGATTCTAACCACCCGGCAGGGTCACCCGGTGCCCGACAATCAGAACATGCGGACCATCGGTGAGCGGGGCCCGGCGACGCTTGAAAATTATCATTTCATCGAAAAAATCACCCATTTCGATCGGGAACGGATTCCCGAGCGGGTCGTCCACGCGCGCGGAACCGGCGCCCATGGGTACTTCGAATCGTACGGTAAGGTCGGGACCGAACCGGCCGGCAAGTACACGCGCGCAAGAGTCATCACCGATGCCGGCCACAAAACGCCGGTCTTCGTCCGCTTCTCGACCGTCATCGGCAGCAAAGGCTCGCCCGAAACCGCTCGCGATCCGCGCGGTTTCGCCATTAAGTTTTATACGAAGGACGGCAATTGGGATTTAGTCGGAAACAATCTGCCGATCTTCTTCATCCGCGATGCCACAAAGTTTCCCGATATGGTACATGCGTTTAAAGCCGATCCGGTCGATAACACCGAGGGAGTGGCTTGGCGTTTCTATGATTTTGTCTGCAATTCACCCGAATCACTGCACATGATTACCTGGGTCAAGAGTCCTTGGGGAATCCCCGCCAACTATCGCGAGATGATCGGTTCCGGAGTCAACACCTATAAATGGATTAACGATAAGGGTGAAGCTCATCTGGTGAAATACCACTGGGTTCCAAAGCAAGGTCCCCGCAATCTCACTGCAGCCCAGGCCTCCGCAATCCAAGCCAAGGATGCGGGACATGCGACCAAGGATCTCTACGACGCGATTGAAAGCAAGAACTATCCCGAGTGGGAACTGCAAGTTCAGTTGATGGTCGACGGTGAACACGCGGAACTGGATTTCGATCCGCTCGACGACACCAAACTCTGGCCCGAAGATCGCTTCCCCAAGATGGCGGTCGGAAAAATGACCCTCAACCGCAATCCGGAGAACGTGTTCGCCGAGACCGAACAAGTCTCGTTCGGCACCGGTGTGCTGGTCGACGGGATGGATTTCTCCGACGATAAGATGCTGCTCGGCCGTACGCTCTCGTATTCAGATACTCAGCGCTACCGGGTCGGGCCGAATTATCTGCAGTTGCCGATCAATGCCCCCAAGAATGCCGCGCACACCAATCAGCGCGACGGTTCGATGGCGCATCATGTCGATAACTCCGGCGAGAATCCGCACATTAACTACGAACCGAGTGTGGAGGGCGGTCTGCATGAAGCCCCCAAAACCGAACCCGATTATCACCAGCCGGTCCAAGGCGAGATGATGCGCCATGCAATCCTGCGCACCCAAGACGACTATAAGCAAACCGGTGAGCGTTACCGCAGTTTCGAGCCCGCCGAACGCGACGAATTGGTCAACAATATCGGTAACGACCTCAAAGATTGCCCCGAGAAGATCTCTCTTCGGATGATCTGGCATCTCTACCACTGTGAGCCCGATTACGGCACCCGCGTAGCGCAGATCGCCGGGCTCGATCTTCAGAAAGCCCTCAAACTAGAACCCTTACCCGGCCACCCGGCACCGCACCAACCGCGTACTCGCAGCATAGCCGGCAGCAATGGGGCCACCCGCCAAACCGCCGGCGTGGGCGACTAACCTCGAATGAGCGTTCGGGCTCACGCCGCGTCCGTGAGCCCGAACACCTTCCGATTCGCGAGAACTTTGGTCAGATTCGTGCCGACCAGCAGCACCTGTGCGGAGTAATACAGCCACAGAAGTATAGCCAGTCCAATCCCCACATCTTCAT
>JBDTCU010000140.1:0-8808 GCA_039923415.1 Vulcanimicrobiaceae bacterium | reverse complement strand
GGCTCGCGCATCGCGAACGATAAGATGATGCCGGCTAATCCGAGCATCATCGTAGAAGTGGAGCGGTTGCCCGACTTCGAGCATGACGTAATTTGAGATATCGACGATGTTGTTGATCGGACGCTGTCCGGCCAGCGCTAAACGTATGCGAAGGAGCGCCGGTGCAGTGCCGACGCGGATAGTGGTAAAGCGCTGGACTACGAACCTGGTGCAATCCGGTGACTCTATGCTAACGGTCGGCATATCGGCGTCATCGGTTTGAGCGCCGGGATTGCTGAAATCCGGCAAGCGCAGGGCGACGTGCAGAGCAGCTGATAGTTCGCGGGCCAGACCGATCATCGACATCGCATCGACCCGATTGCTGGTGATGTCGACATCCAGTACATCGTCTTGCAGCGCAAAAAGCCCGATCGCATCGGCACCCAGCGCAGTGTCGGGGTCGAGCTGCATGATGCCGTCTTCAAACCAGTCGGCCGGCAGGCCCAGCTCTTCGGCCGAGCACATCATCCCCTCGGATTCAAAGCCGCGCATCTTCCGGCGCTCGATTTTGATCTGCGGCAGCACAGCCCGAATGGTTGCGACCGGGATCACTTGACCGACCGCAACATTGGTGGCTGCGGTTGCGATTTGGAGCGTCGGTCCGCCGACGTCGATCGTACCGATCTGTAAGCGATCGGCATTGGGATGTTTCTCCAGCTTGGTAATCTTACCGACCACGATCCCGCTCAAAGTCGGTCGCCGTTCGATACCGTCGACCGGAAATCCAAGCTGGGCCAAGGTGTCGGCGATTGCTTGCGAATCTTTGGGAAGATCGACGTATTCGCGCAGCCAGCCTAGTGGGACCTTCAACTCAGTTGCCTCAAGAAGTCGGGATCGTTATCGAAGAAGCGCCGGATGTCGTCGATATCGTAGCGGCTCAGCGCCATGCGTTCGAGTCCGAAACCAAATGCCCAGCCGGAATAGACTTGCGGATCGTATTGCAGTTCGCTCAGCACGTTAGGATGCACCATTCCTGCGCCGCCCAGTTCGATCCAACCGGAGCCGCCGCACATCCGGCATTCGCCGCCGCGACCGTGGCAGACGGGACAGGTCGTGTCGACTTCAGCGCTCGGTTCGGTGAAGGGAAAAAATGACGGGCGGAATCGGATCTGCTGATTTGGGCCGAATAGCTCTCGGCACATGCCGGCGAGCATGCCTTTAAGATGTCCGAAGTGGATGCCCTGCGCAACCAGCAGTCCTTCGCATTGATGAAACTGGTACGAATGTCGCGCATCGACGGCATCGCGACGGTAGCATCGGCCGGGCACGACGACGGCGATCGGCGGACGGTGCAGTTGCATGGTGCGAACCTGCATCGGTGAGGTATGCGGACGCAGCAGCAACGTATCGGTTAAGAAGAACGAGTCGAAACCTTCGCGCGCCGGATGATCGGGCGGAATATTGAGCGCATCGAAGTTGTAGTAATCCGGTTCGACCTCGGGCCCGAGAACCACCGCAAAACCGTGGCGCTCAAAGTATCCGCAAAGGTCGTCCATGACCCGCCGGATCGGATGGATCGAACCGAGTTGGGGCGGAATCGACGGGAAGCTGACATCGATCGAAACCTTGAGCGCTTCATCGAACTCGCGCAACCGCAATCTGGATTCGGCAGTTTGAAGTTGAGCCTCGAGCGTTTCCACGACTTCGTTGACGACTTTACCGGCGGTCGGCCTTTCCGCGGCGGAGAGTGAGCCAATGCCGCGGCGGAGCGTCGTGATTTCACCGTTACGCCCAAGATAGCTGACCCGAAGCGCATCCAGTGCTTTGGGATCGTCGGCTTGCGTGAGCGCCGTCTCGAAACGCGCTCGCAGTTCAGTTAGTTGATTGGCTAATTCACTCATCGGAATTCACAAAGAAAAGCGCACGAAAAAACGCCCGGACTCTCTCTTCCGGGCGCTCTTTGAATAAACTTGCTCGGCTCGCTAGATCAGGTGGGAGCCGTAGTGGGATGGAGCTGTCGATAGACCAGGTACGCGCTGATCGATCCGGTGTCGGCGAAGAGTTTCCAGAATAAGTCGGAGGTGGCCATCGGCTCTCGAAGTCTCCTTCTCTGCGGCGCTTGAGTTCGGCGGCATTTGCTCGTCGGTTTTTCGAGTATAGCATGCGGTTTTTCATGAGACCAGTCTTGACTTTCGGAGCGTTTTGGACTCTCTTGACAACCCTGCAGAAAAGCTTGACAGGCCCTCTTGACTTACCGCATGGGACCGCTCGCCTGCTTTACGCCCGCTTAGCCGCTTCGTACATCGCAATCGAACCCGCTACGGCGGCATTAAGCGATTCGGCTTGTGCTGTCATCGGAATCGAGCGGCGCGAGTGACAGACACGCTCCCAGAGCCCCAAGCCTGAGCGTTCGTGCCCGACAATCAGCAGGCAGCGCTCTGGGAACGCGGCGGCGTCCAGAGGTTCGCCGCCGACGGTTAGTCCGATGGCATGCCAGCCGTGCGCGCTAGCTGCCGATTCAAGCTCCTCGGGGGTAGCGACCCCCACCAGGAGCCGAAAACTCGCACCCATCGCTCCCCTGACCACCTTAGGGTGGCGTGGCTCGACACCCATACTGCCGAAGATCGCGCGCCGCACGCCGAAAGCCTCGGCCGAGCGCAGCAGCGTACCCGCGTTGCCGGGATCGTTCAGATCGGCCAACACCAGCACGACTCCGGCGTCGGCCAGCAGGTCGCTGAGGATGTCGATCTGGACCGGAGCGACGGCAAGCAGGCCGCTTGGGGTTTCAAGGTCGGAGATTCTGGCAAACGCGCGCGTGTCAACGATATAGACCGGCACACCCGCTGCGTCCAACGCATGAACGGTCTCGCTCCGATCATAAGCCGCCTTGGTAGCGAAGATCGAAGCGATCGCCACTCCGCTTCGAATCGCTTCTTCCAGCAGGGTCGGGCCTTCGAACGAAAAAAGCCCGGTGGCGCGCCGGCCTTTCTTCTTGAGCAGTTCGCGCGCTAGTTCGATTCGTGGACTGTGTGCGCCCAACACCTGCGGCATTACTACTTCGGTCTCTTGCGCCGCGTGAGCCAATAGCGCAGAGCGATCATCACGATCCCGCTCACTACGGCGACGAGCACGATCGCGATCTTGGCGTTAAAACCTTGCCGAACCAACGTGAGATTTACCGCGGCGAGTAAGATCACGAAGACCAGAATGAAGGTGCCGAGCCAGATCAGTTCTTGCAGCACCGAGGAGGGTGTTGGTTGGCGCACCCTTACCGAGATACGAGGCACCGGCGCGGTTCTCCGTTAAGAATGGACGATGGACGACTCGCCAAAGGTGCTTGATTCTATGCCGATCTTCAATGGGAAAATCTTCTCCGTTCGAACGGACCGGATACGCTATGCAGATGGGACCACTCAGAGCCTTGACATTGTCGGGCACGCAGGCTCGACCTGTATCCTCGCGTTGCCGGAGCCGGATAAGCTGGTGCTGGTGCGCCAGTACCGCCACCCTGCCCGAGCCAAGCTCTGGGAGATTCCGGCCGGCCTGATCGAGCCGGGCGAGGATCCTGCGGACGGCGCGCGACGCGAGCTACGGGAGGAGACCGGCTATGCGGCTGCTTCGATCCGCGAAATCGTTACCGCCTATGCGACCCCCGGCTTCTGCGATGAAGTGCTGCACCTATTTCTGGCCGAAGGCTTGGCTGCCGGGACGGCGCGGCTCGATGCGGACGAGCGGATCGAGGTTCGGGTCGTCGATCTTGATGCGGCCTGGGAACTGTACGAGAGCGGCGAACTGCGCGACGCCAAGACCCTGCTTGCGTTGATGTGGCTTCGCGATCGACAAAAGTCAACTTTTGCCGATTGCGGTCGATAATAGAATCAGCATGGAGGTGCTCGTGGAAATTCCTATGGATTTAGATGCGCTTTTACAAGCGCTGTTATCTGAGCGTGTCGGGTCGGCGGCTTCGACGGCGGCCATTGTTCCTGATACCGAAGCCGAGGCAACGGTCCTATCGCCTGAAGATGAGGCATACTTTTCGAAGTTGGTCGCAGCCGTCCGCGCCGGGAAAAAAGCCGTCGTTATCGTTGAAGATTCCGACGAGAAACTCAAGTATATGTTCAGTAATGCGGCCCGCGCCGAAGCGGTGAGCATGCTGGGTAAAGTCATTGAGGCTACCGGACGCCGTCTCGCGAGCGGAGACTCATAGAAGGATTGCGCTAAGGAACGAAGACCAGGCTGTCGATTTTTCCGCTAGTACTAATACTCATCTTATAGTGATAAGTGATTTTTTCGAATTGCGCCAGGAACTCATAGACCTCGTCTCCGTTTGCGGCGTAGCTCGCGACCGGTGTCAACGAGATCAGCTTTCCCAACGAACGTAAATTTGTTTTGGCGACCAGTTCGTCGGTGAGATAGGTGCTGAAGGCCGGCGTTAGCTGGGTGCGGTCGATGTCGTCGAGCGTTAGGCGCGCTAGCCAATCCTTCGCACGCGCTGCAATAGCATTTCCTACGTGAGCCGCGGTTGGCGGCGCGACCACATCTAAAATTTGGGCTGCGAGCGCTTCCGGCTGCACGGTCGGGCCGTTGAAATCGTCGGTGTTGGTAAGCACGATCACCGCAATATGATCGTCCGGCAACGCGGCATTCATAGCGTGATAACCGGCGATTCGCCCGTTTTGCCAGACATAGCGGTGTCCCGAGCGCTGATCGATTGTCCAGCCCATTCCATAGGGCGCCGCCGATGAGGGCGTGGACGGCGTAAACATCGTGCGAACGCTGTCGATGTTCAGCAAAATCGGCAGGGCGATGTCCCATTTCGCCAGATCGTAAACGGTCGAGACCAATCCTTCGGAGCCGAGCATGCGGCTCGGATCGTATGCACGGGCCGGGTGCAGATGATGCGGGGAGCCGGTATAGCCGATCGCGTGCGCGTTTGAAATGCCTTGGTCGCCCGCGTAAAACGTCTGATTCATTACCAGCGGCTCAAAAATATGCTTCGCTAGATAATCGGAGAGCGGCAGCGTGCTCACTCGCTCGATAATCAACCCGGCTAAATAGTAATTTAGATTGTTGTCGCTGAATTTCGCGCCCGGATCGGCTGCCGGCTGTAGTTGATCCAGTGCTTTGAGCAGATCGGCCGGTTTAATCGGCGTGGTTGGATCGGGATTGATTCCGGGAGCTTTATCGAGTTCGGGCAAACCGGATGTTTGCTGCAAGAGTTCGGTTATGGTGACGTTCGGCGAGATCGTCAGCTCGGGAATGTACTTGCTTATCTTATCATCAAGGGAAAGCTGCTTGTCCTGCGCGAGCAGCAGAACAGCGGCGGCGGTAAATTGGCGCGTGATCTGGCCGATGTAGAACTGGGTTCCGGCGCCTGCCGGCAGCTTTTGGGCGGCGTCGCGCAGACCGTATCCGTGAGCGAAGACTATTCGCCCATCTTCAATTACGCCGATGGCCAAGCCGGGCGTCGTGTCGGCGCGAACTTGCCCGTTCGCGATTGCGTCAATCTGGCGAGTCATGTCGGCGGTGAACGTGTGCGGAAGCGGCGCGGCTGCTGCAGGGCGGCCCAGATAGCACAGACTGAGAAAGGCCAAACCCCAGCCGATCTGATTTTGCATGCGAAGGGTTTCTGTGCGGCTCCAGGTGCCTCCGCCCGCTCGGTTGCTAGAATGCCAGGTGAGCGTCCGCGACTACCGCGCCGGATTGCAGGATCGCCAGGTCGTTCATTTTATGATGGACCGGCATAAATAGAGTGCCCGTATGCCCGCGCATCCCGGGCGTCCCAAGCATCTCCATTTTTCCGTCATGGACGTAGGCGACTTGGGTGCTCGGTTGCGGATGCATGATGATGACGTAGTACCACTCCCCGTGGGGGGCATACAGCACCTTCGCTTGAATCGGGCTCCGCCGGAGCGGCTGGAAGTCGGCATGCCTGAATCCGCTATCCAGCAACTGCGCAAACGCGCCGTCATCCTGCGAGAGCGCCACATGCATTGCCGTATTCTGGCTCATCAGCAGCGAAAACGGAATGAGGAAGAGTGCCACCGCGGCCGCCAGCGCTAATGCGACCGCCGGCCAGCCGCGCATCGAGGTGGACCGAAATTTCGGGCTGACGGAAGCCGAATGGTCGAGCGATTCGCGCAGCCGAGCTTCCAACTGGGGCGGTGGATCGAAATCCGGCTGCAACACCGCGATGGACGTGGTGCTCTGCTCGGCATCGCTCAGGCGCAGGGCGCACGCTGCACACGACCGTGCATGCGATTGCACCGCACGGCTCTCGGCCTCGTCCAGGATTCCGAGCGCATACAACTCGGCGAGATCGCTAAGGTGCTCGGTCATGCTTGATAGTCCGGCTTAAGCGCTGCGCCGAGTTTTCGGAGCGCCAGTGCGAGGCGGCTCTTCGTCGTGCCGAGCGGAACGTCCAATTCTCGAGCAATTTCAACGTGCGTCTTGGATTGAAAGTAGGCCAACAGCAAGGGCTTGCGCTGCTCTTCAGGGAGTTGCGCGATCGCGTCGTGGAGCTTGGCGTTCTGCACGAAGTCTTCGATCTCAAATTCCTCGATCTGAGTCTGGGCTTCCAGGCGGTGCGCGAGAACCGCGGCGCGGTTGGCGCTGCGTCGACGCGAGACTGCGTCGTTGCGAATACAGACCACGAGGAAGCTGCGCAGCGCGCCGCGTCCGCTGACGTAGGCATTCGGATTGCGCCAGACGCGTACCAATACGTCATGAACGCAGTCTTGCGCGTCGTCGGGATTGTGGAGCACATTCATCGCGGTCGAATACAACAGGCCGCCGTAGCGACGATAGGCTTCGTCGAAAGCCGACCGTTCACGCGCCGCGAAAGCGCGCGCTAGCGAGGTCTCGTCGTCGATCTGCATGCTTCGGTGTGGCTTCGACCGAGAGGCGGCCAATCGCTCTTGGGCTGTTCATGCCCTTGGTACGTTTGCGAAGGGGGCACGGATGAAGGAGAACCGGACCGCTTCTAGCGGACGATCGTGGAGGTGTGCTCGCGATGACAAGCCATGCAGAGCGTTTCGAGGTTATCGAGGTGGTGCGCACAGCTTATCGTGCCGTGCTGGCCTAAGCAGGGTTCTCGGTGATTCACTTCGAGTCGCGCAGTCTTGCGCCCGGCGCGCCATTCGCGCATCGCCGCTCGGTAATCGGGGTTTTCGGGATGCTTGAGGCGAGAAGGCCGGGTCGGAGGTTTGTGGCCGCATTTGCGACAGCGATATTTATCGCGACGTTTGGCGGCGTGCCGGGCGAGGGTCCACCAGTGATTGGTCCAAAAGGCGGTCGCACAGTTTTCACTGCACCACTTGCGCCGGCGCTTCGGCAACGCCGTACCGCACCACCGGCAACCATCCGGTGTCGAGCGTGCTAACCAGCAGGTCCCGAGCAGCGCTGCGGCTTTGGTACTAGTGGTCGCGGTCGTGGTCGTGGTCGAGCGCGTCGGCGGCGACATTCCAGACCGCGACATAATCGGGGTTTTCGATCTGCTCTCCGGTCGTGTGCAGCGTGTAAATCTCTTTGTCGGCTTTTTGAAAGGCCTCGAGCTGCGGCGGCAGGCGCAGCGTATTGGATTCTTTTGAGCGGGTCGCGCCCTTGAGGTCGATGAGAATCCAGCCTTCAGCATCGAGGCCGCTGATCGTGCCCCAAAACTGCTCCTGCTCCACGACCTTATCGTCGTCGTCAACATGGTCGAGCCCGATCACCAGCGTTTTACCGAGATAGGGTTGCAGATCGTTTGCGGTGATGCCCATGGAGAGTCCTTACATCCCGGTTATTTAGCGCTGGCCTGAATATCTTTGGCCATCTTGGCCAGCGAACCGAACGCGCCGGCATCGGATACGGCCAGTTCGGCGAGTGCCTTACGATTGAGTGTAACACCGGACTTTTTGAGCCCGTTCATAAAAACGGAGTAGCTCAGGCCTTCTTGACGGGCGGCTGCGTTGATGCGACTGATCCACAGCGAGCGGAAGTTGCGCTTGCGGACGCGGCGATCGCGGAAGGCATAGGCCAGCGAATGGAGCAGCGCTTCGTTCGCAACCCGGTAGTTTCGGCGGCGAGCCGCGCGGAAGCCCTTCACGAGCTTCATGACTTTACGACGATGTTTGATTCCGTGAACGCCGCGTTTAATACGTGCCATGTATTCGAACCTTCTCTTAAACCAAGTACGGAATCGTCGGCGCCAAGCGCTTCAGATCGCCTTTGAAGACGGGTTGATCTTTACGAAACTTCCGCTTGCGTTTGCGGGTCTTCTTGCTGAGAATATGGCCGCAACCGCTGAACTGATGACGATGCATCACTTTGCCGGTCGAACTGACCTTCACGCGTTTGGCGGTACCCCGATGGGTGCGAATCTTAGGCACTAGTAGGCTCCTTCGTTTCGATTTCAACTTCTTCGTGTTCGTCGTGTTCGTCGTGTTCGTCATGAACATCGCTGTCGTCAGTCAGCGGACCCTCTTTGAGTTCCTTCGGTGTTGAGAACTTCGGAGGACCGGTCGGCACCGCACGCGGCGCCAAAATCATGAACATATTTTTACCTTCGAGTTTCGGTTCGCGTTCGACGGTCGCGATCGGCAGCACATCGGCGGCCATGCGATCGAGTAATCGGCGTCCAAAACTCGCATAGGTGATCTCTCGCCCGCGAAACATGATCGTGATTTTAACTTTGCTTCCGTCGGCGAGCAGGCGTTCGGCCATGCGCGCTTTGGTTTCGTAATCGTGCGTCTCGATCTTGGGCCGAAGTTTGACCTCCTTTAGCTCCCAATTTTTTTGCTTCTTGCGGGTATCTTTGTCTTTTTTCGACTGCTCGTACTTAAGTCGTCC